>NZ_JAUBUB010000052.1:0-45043 GCF_036705265.1 Microcoleus sp. B4-C2 | reverse complement strand
GATTTTAAATCACCCTAACCTTCCTTCAGTCTTGTCTTATGGTACTCTGGCTGCTTAAAAACTGTCCGGAGTATTGCTAAAAGTAACTCGATACTAAACCTTTGAGCATTGCCCAAAGCGACAAGAATTTGCTGCCGCACCACAAACGCCAACAGCCAGCAAATCTCCGCCTTCAGCCAAACCAAAAGGCCTCGCGCCAACAGATATTGGCGGTGAGCGTTCTCAGAAGTAATCCGTACCGGATAATTAAAAGTATGCGGATAGCGCGATATTGCAGTTAAAACCGCAAAAATAATGGCAGCCACAGCCGGCACGATCCAAATCGTTACCTTGTCGCCCCAAGCATCAGCCAGCCCCCCCAAGCCGAAATGAATCGGAATTCGATCGGGCAAAACCGCCCAAAACTTGACGATGAGCAAAACAGCCAGCAAAAGCGCGATCGCCGCTAAAAGCTCTACCGCCAGTAAAACGGGCGAAAGCCCCAGAGAAATAACCGGCCGTTGGTTTGGTGCGTTTCCAGTCATGGCTACTGAAAATTAGATTAATATTGACAATAATAGTATTGGTTCCAATTCCATTCCCCAACAGCTTTCGTTGGGGGTTTCCAAACATCCCGCGAGGTTCTATGACGGCTCAGGTCTTGATTGAAAAGAAAAAGTTAGAAAAACCGCCCCTAACAATACACACATTAGGCGATCGCGTCCTGCGGCAGCCAGCCAAGCGCGTCAAAAGCGTCGATGCAGAAATTCGGCAGCTAGTCCGAGAAATGCTGCAAACCATGTACAGTGCGGATGGTATCGGTTTGGCCGCCCCCCAAGTCGGAGTCCACAAACAAGTAATCGTGCTCGACTGCGACCCGGAAAACCCTGCCACACCCCCAATCGTTTTGATCAATCCCACCATCAAAAGTAGCAGCGGCGATATCTGCATCTTGCAAGAAGGGTGTTTGAGCATTCCGGGAGTTTATTTAGAAGTCAAACGCCCAGAAGTCATTGAAGTCTCCTACCGCGACGAATACGGCCGCCCACAAACCCTGATAGCAACAGACTTACTGTCGAGAGCAATTCAGCACGAAATGGATCACCTCAACGGAGTGCTGTTTGTAGACAGAGTTGAAAACAAGCTCGCACTGAATGAAGCATTAGTCAAGCAGAAATTTTCGCCAAAGGCAGTAAAATCAGTATGATGGCAGGAACTCCGAAAAGTGGTTTACTATTAGCTCTTTCGTGCATCACTGCGATCGCGGCAGTCGGCTCCATTTTTGAGCTGTCATCGGGAGAAGCTCAACTTGGCAATTTAGTCACGGGCATCATCCTCGCCCTGAGCGTACCGCTAACTGGCATATTTTTCTATGCAGCCGTTCAGGATGCCAGGGCAAATCTATAAGCAGAGTTATTAGTCATTAGTCATTAGTCAGCAGTTATTAGTAATTAGTAATTAGTAATTAGTCAGCAGCTAACAACCAATAACTGTGGAATAAAGACTGCTCAAAAATAACATCAGCTAACAGCTCGCGAGCTCATGATTAATGACTAATGACTAATGACTAATGACTCATAACTCATGACTAATGAAATCGGATTTCTGCGACAAGTGCCAGCCCAAGACGCTGTGGGAACCCCAGTATCCAAGTACCAACTTTCTGAAGAAGGGGAATTGGTTATCGGACGCGATCGCAATTGTCAAATAACTTTAGAGTCGATCGCCCACGGCATGGTTTCCCGTCGCCACGCCATGATCCGTCCCCTAACCCAGGGTACTTTGACAAGATGGGAAATTTGCGACCTTAACAGCGCTAACGGAACTTATATCAACGGAAAAAAGCTCTCTGGTTGCCAAACTTTAGAAACAGGCGATCGCATCAGTCTCGGCCTGGACGGCCCTGAATTTATATTTGAATCTCCCGTAACCCCTTACCAAAATCAACCCGGATTAAGCTCACCACAAACGGGCAATTTTGCTGGTATCGAAAAAGACGCTCTCACTTTAACTCAATTATTCCCGATCGCCTCCACGGGCAAACAATTAAGCCAAAAAGCTTACTTATATCCAGGTATTGCCACAGTTATTGTTGTCGTATCGATGTTTGTCGCCGTTGGAAATTCCGCAGCATTCAACTTGCTGCTGTCAGCTTACCTCGCCGGTGCGGCTTACTACTTTATCTATCAACTGTGCGGCAAACACAAGCCTTGGTGGGTATTGCTTGGTTCGGCTTTAGCTACAGTCCTGATTGTGATCAGCCCCTTATTAATTGGATTTATATTAGTATTTAGAGAAATTTTGCCCGGCCGTCTGCCAATCGAAGGCGAAACAATCAGTTTTTTGCCTTTTTTGACCAGAATGTTTTTCGGGGCGGGTCTAATGGAAGAATTGCTGAAAGCCCTGCCCGTTTTGGGAGCAATGTTGCTGGGAAATTGGCTGAAAAATCCGTGGCGCGATCGCATCGGCGTTTGGGAACCTTTAGACGGCATTCTGTTAGGAAGTGCCTCAGCAGTCGGCTTTACACTGTTAGAAACTCTGGGACAGTACGTTCCCAATGTCATCCAAAATGTCACTCTGCAAGCAGGGCCCGACGCCGGACAATTAGTAGGATTGCAGTTGCTAATTCCCCGGATTTTGGGTTCCGCCGCCGGACATATGGCTTACAGCGGCTATTTGGGATATTTTATCGGTTTGAGCGCCCTCAAACCCAGGAAGCGGTGGCAAATTTTGGGCGTAGGTTATTTCAGTGCTTCGGCACTTCACGCTTTGTGGAATGCGTCGGGAGCAGCCAGCGTACTTTTGCTGGCGTTGGTGGGAGTTTTGTCCTATGCGTTTTTGGTAGCTGCGATTTTGAAAGCCAGAGCTCTGTCTCCGAATCGAGAGCAAAATTTTGCCACGAGAATATTTTCTGAAAAGTGACTGCTGACTGGTTAATTGTTGAGGTGCGATCGCACTTCAAACTGCCATTTTTTTCTTGTGTTTTAACCAGCTTAAACCTGCCAATGCTAAAGCTGTCCCCCCAGCAGTGAGAGGTTCGGGAACAGGTTCGGGTTCGGTATTCACTAAAGTGTAAGAAACCTCGGCATTGGGGGAGATATATCTAGAGTATATAACATAGCTGTCGGTGACGATCGATCCATCGTCTATATATGATTGATAGTTCACCTGTCTGTGTACTACCTCCCTACTCCACGAGCCAGAGGTAACTCCGATAGACCAATATGCGCTGCCCTCAACCCTCAAGAAAAAAGGCCCTCCTGGTTCGTCTGGAGGACTGATATAGTCTCTTATCGCACCGTCGCCGCCGCTGGCTTGCACTCCGAGAAACTGCCCTTCACGAAATACAGCTCGAACCCCTGCCAAATTATCATATTCTTTTGTGCTTCCCAACTCGGGAAAAGTAAAACCGTACATTCTTCCCTCGGAAACTGTCCCCTCGGAAATTCCTTCAATGTCTATTCCTGTAAGCAAGGAGTTATCCACCTTTAAAAAACCGCTACCTTGACCGTCAAAATTGATATTGTAGGTGAGTACGGCGGCTTGTGCTTTGTCTACTCCTGCTAATGACACCGCTGAAAACAAACTTAAAATTGTGCTAGCGATCGCACTTCCTAATCTGGGCCTTAGTTTTTGACTCATTGTTTTTTATATTAAGCTTTACGTAAGTGTAATTTATGGTAGTGAGCGATCGCCCGTAATTATCCCCATTCTTAAAGTAAATTTTTTTGAATTCAAAGATTGCGGAATGTAAATAACCGAACTAATACGGATGCGTCATCTGTTGTATTTGTATAATTTCTGACTTTCACTATTACTTTTGAACACAAACCAGAAAAATGTTTGATCGTAATCGCCAAATATTCCGACGGGTTTGTGTTGTTGTTGCTATGCTGCCGACGATCGTCCCGATACCTATACACACTTCATAAAGTTTGTCAATACGCAATTTCCAGATATTTTACCCCAGTATTCTCTCCTTGTGTATGATTCGCTTCTGCTTAATTGCCCGATGCGATAATCGCAACTGAACTTAGAAATTCTTCACAAATAGTTTGACTGTGGTACTATCTGGATGGCTGTGAGTAGCTGAGGGAAGCCAAGGGGCTTGATTCCTGTGGTGGTGGAGGAGAATCCAGGAGTGCTAGATAGGATGTCATTGGGATACGCAAACGTTTTCGCCCAGCGAAGTCAACCCGAACCCCTCCGCATTGGGGTGATTGGGGTTGGCAATATGGGCCAGCACCACACGCGAGTTCTGAGCTTGCTAAAAGATATCGAACTCGTGGGTGTTGCCGACATAAATGTAGAGCGGGGAATAGATGTAGCAAGCAAATACCGGGTTCGCTTCTTTGAAGACTACCGAGATTTGCTCGCCCACGTAGATGCAGTTTGCGTCGCCGTTCCAACTCGCCTGCATCACCCTGTGGGGATGTCTTGTCTCCAAGCGGGTGTTCACGTTTTAATTGAAAAGCCGATCGCGGCTAGCATTGCCGAAGCCGAATCTTTGGTCAACGCGGCTGCTGAGGCCCACCGGATTTTACAAGTGGGTCACATCGAGCGCTTCAATCCAGCTTTTCAGGAACTCGGCAAAGTGCTGAAAACTGAAGAGTTACTGGCATTGGAAGCTCACCGGATGAGTCCCTATTCCCAGCGGGCTAACGACGTATCGGTAGTTTTGGATTTAATGATCCACGACATCGACTTGCTCCTGGAATTGGCAGATTCCCAAGTGGTGAAGCTGACGGCCAGCGGCAGCAGGGCCTCAGATTCAGGTTATTTAGACTACGTGACAGCGACGTTGAACTTTGCTAACGGCATTGTGGCCACCCTGACTGCCAGTAAGGTGACGCACCGCAAACTCCGTTCAATCGTGGCTCACTGCAAGAATTCTCTGACAGAGGCAGATTTTCTCAACAACGAAATCTTGATTCACCGGCAAACAACCGCCAATTACGTGACGGATTACGGTCAGGTGCTTTACCGTCAAGATGGGTTGATCGAGAAAGTTTACACCAGCAATATTGAACCGCTCCACGCAGAATTGGAGCATTTTATTAATTGCGTGCGGGGTGGAAATCAGCCTTCTGTGGGAGGAGAACAAGCTCTCAAAGCTCTGCGGCTTGCGAGTTCGATCGAGCAAATGGCTCTCGACGGTCAAGCTTGGTATCCGAAAGAGCTAGAGTCTACTTTGCAAGTTAGCTAAATCGAGACAAATCTTGTCGTTTCCGGGTGCTTTTACAGTTTGGGTTTGTTGTTTGTTGAAGAGAATAACTGTTCCCATGCAACCGGATTCGATGTCAGCCGATTTGACATTTGAGACGGGGGCGCGAGCATTTCGGCGAGCGCGAGCATCGAGCCGCGCTCACTCGATTCGCGCGAGCGTCGAAGGATTTTAGACTTTAGATTGACTCTGCAGATGAATCTGGGGGCTTGAACTAAGGTTTAAATTTTTTTGCTCTCCACAACACGAGTCGGGGGCAATTGTCCGTCTTGAGGTGAGGTTAGGATTTATCAGAAAATTGGGTTGAAAACCCTGTCCTTGTAGGACGGCTTTTTTCCATTGTTAAGTAAAATAACAAATCCATCTTAACAAATGAAGATGGTAGAATAACCAAATCAGACAAGATGTAAAAACCTACCCCCGGACTGGGGGAAAGTCTACGCCCAAAACATTTTTGAGGAGATATGACTACGCACTCTTTTGTGCCCAGAGTAGTCAGCCTGGGAACCCTAGCTATAGGGATATTAAGACTGAAATGTCTTAAGAATCCCCGTGCCTTAAGGCCGGAGAGTGTCAAGCCAAAAAAGAGCGGCTATTTGACGACTGATGGTTTTGCTAACTAGCTGATTTCCTTGAGGGCTCAGGTGAATGCTGTCTCGATACAAAGTTGGAAATTCGGCCGCACAATTGAAAATGGGAAGAAAATCTATGTAAGTAATTTTCTCTGTTTCTACGAGTTCGGCGAGACGCGCTCTAGCCTTGACTTCCCAGTCGCGAGGGCCCGGGCCGCCGAGTTCGCCCCGCTTGGGCGTGACGGCTAGCAAAAACTCGATGTTGGCGGATACAGCTATTTTCTGGATTTGGCTAATAGCCTCTAAGTTGCAGCCTACTACATCGCCGCTTGTGGCTCCGGGTGCGGCCAATTGAGGAGTCGGCACTGCAGGTAGCAGGTAGCGGCTCAATAACTCTAACGTAGCCGATCGGGGTTTGCGATCCGGGTAAGATCGATCGCGCCCCACAACCAGATCGCAAGGAGCCGATGCAAACAAATCGTCCGTATTGAGCAGCAAAACCAAAGCCTTTGCCCCAAAAACACCGAACCGCTTGGCGTAAGCAAGTTGATTCCTCGGCCCCCAAGAATTGGCTGAGGCGTTGAGAACTTCAAAATTTAAATAGTTGACTTGTGAACCTAATTGTGCATCGCTCGCCAGATTCTGTACTTGCAGTCTCAAATTCCGAGCCATAATTTCCGAGATCGTATCTGTCTGATGTGTCCACCAACCGCCGTTGGCGACAGAATCTCCCAACAGCAAGACGCGCAGAGTTGACGGATCGGGGAGGGGGGCGATCGCTCCGCTACGCATCGAATACTCGTTAATCTCAATCCGGTTGCCCAAGCGGCGCACCTTCTGGTTGGGCGCCAACAAATAGCCGCACTCGGCATCGGCAATATAAATCAAGGGATTACCAAAACCCAGCAGCACCCGCAGCAGCACTTCGATTGCCGCCCCCAATGCTGCGGTGACAGCCAAAATTATGAGAACAACTTCCACCAGTCAACCTCGATAGAGAAGGAAAAACCCCTGCCGACACCAAGGTATAAAAAAGAATGCAACTGCAGTCAAGCTTTCAGCCCCGATTATAGTCAGCAGATTTTAGATTAAAGATTAAAGATTAAAGCATTGACCGAAAGCATCCAGGATACAAGCCCCCGGATTCATTCCGAAAGCAGACTCAGGACCCAGAAATAAAAAACCTGTATCCGATAAACAAGGGCCCGAATTTATCCGTGGGGTCAATGCTTCAATTCTTTAATCTAAAATCTAAAATCTAAAATCTAAAATCGATTGACTCCTGTCTACAAGCAAGTATCCGTCTTTGAGTGAGGTGAGGTCGCCTTTGTAAAATCTAAAATCTAAAATCTAAAATCTAAACTGTTATGGCTGCGGGCTTTGAGCAACTTGGCGACCCGATTAAGTCAACCGAATCGCCCCCGTCGATATAGAATTCTAGAATATACCGTCAAAATCCGCCGTCAGCCGTCAGTGAACTTGGTGGTTTCAGGAAAATCCGTGGACTTAAAACAAATATTCAAAACGCCGAATCCCATAATCGGTGTCGTACATTTACAGCCTTTGCCAACTTCTCCCCGCTGGGGCGGAAACCTCAAAGCTATTATCGGAAGAGCCGAGCAAGAGGCTACAGCGCTGGCTTCTGGTGGCGCAAACGGTATCATTGTCGAGAACTTTTTCGACGCTCCTTTTGCCAAAGACAGCGTAGATCCGGCTGTGGTAAGTGCCATGACTCTGGTAGTCGAGAGGCTAACAAATCTCGTGACGCTGCCGATCGGCGTTAACGTGCTGCGAAACGACGCCCACAGCGCGATCGCCATCGCCTCCTGCACAGGAGCTCAATTCATCCGCGTCAACGTCCTCAACGGCATTATGGCTACAGACCAAGGCTTAATTGAAGGCCAAGCTCACCAGCTACTGCGCTACCGCCGGGAATTGGGCAGCGATGTCAAAATATTAGCAGACGTGTTAGTCAAGCACGGGCGACCCCTAGGCAGCCCCAACTTGACCACAGCCGTCCAAGAGACGATCGGGCGCGCTTTAGCCGACGCCGTAATCCTTTCCGGCTGGACAACTGGTAGCCCTCCCAATCTCGAAGACTTAGAACTCGCGAGTGCTGCTGCTGCTGGAATTCCAGTTTTCATCGGCAGCGGCGCCTCGTGGGAAAACATTTCCACCCTCATGCAGGCCGCTGACGGCGTAATCGTATCGAGTTCCCTGAAACGAAACGGCCGCATCGAGCAGCCCATCGATCCGATCCGCGTCAGTCAGTTTGTAGAAGCTGCCCGTCGCAGCTTGTCACAGAAAGAGCCCGAACAGGAAAATAGAGATGCTAATGGCTCAAGAGGGCCAACACCGGAACCGGGCAAAGTCACAAGTAAAACGTAAAATAGGAATTGTTGACTGTTGGCAGTAGTCATCAGTCATCAGTCATCAGTCAACAGTCAACAGTCATCAGTCAACAGTCAACAATTCCCAATTCCCAAATTACCAAATCAAAAAATGATTCGCCGACGTTCAACCCCTTGGATTCATCGCTGGTCTCGGACTGTGATGGCAGCGATCGCAGCCATAGGCGTCGTAGAAACGGCCTATCTCACGATCGCTAAATTCACGAATGGCTCGGTCATTTGTCCCACCAGCGGCTGCGACAAAGTTCTCAACAGTCCCTACGCTACAGTCTTTGGCACAGTGCCTTTAAGTTTGTTAGGCTGTCTGGCTTACCTGAGCATAGCAATCCTGGCATTGGCTCCTAAAGCTGTAAATCCCGCCACCAAGAAAGGACTGCACTCTCAACTAGAAAACAAAACTTGGCAAGCGCTATTTATCATCACTGCTGCGATGGTAATTTTTAGCAGCTATTTGATGTATTTGATGGCTTTTGAAATTCAGGAACTGTGCATTTACTGCGTCACTTCTGCCTTATTTGCGCTGTCGCTGTTTGTACTGGTGCTAGTCGGGCGCGAGTGGGAAGATATCGGGCAGTTGGTGTTTACAGGCATTTTGGTGGCAATGGTGAGTTCGATCGGCGCCTTGGGACTTTATAACAGCGTCAAATCACCTCCTCCTATTGTCTCTACCCCCGGACTTGCACCCCCTGCCGTCACTACCACCTCCGGCCCTGCCGAAATGGCTTTGGCCCGCCACCTCCGACAAATCGGCGCTAAAGAGTACGGCGCTTACTGGTGTCCCCACTGCCACGACCAAAAAATGCTGTTCGGCAAAGAAGCAGCCAAAATAATTGATTATTTTGAATGCGATCCCAGGGGGCAAAATTCCCGCGCCCAAATTTGCCAAGCGGCGGCTGCGAATGTTAAAGGTTTCCCCACTTGGGAGATTAATGGTCAGTTTTATGCAGGGACACAATCTTTGGATAAACTCGCTGATTTATCGGGTTACACCGGCCCCCGCACCTTTCAAAACTGACAGGAAAGTTGGAGATTATAGATGACAGATTTTAGATTGATTGGCCGGAAATATCCTGGTTTTTAACTTAGTTTATCGTTGGCTCGTGCGGCGAAATTAATCTAAAATCTCGCATCTATAATCAATAAAAAAATAGTAAAAATTAGTTACAACGAAAAACTTTAAAACAATTTGTGGCTCTCTAGTATTTAGAGCAGCGAATAAATACTAGAACTTTTACACAAAAAAAAACGCCAGAAACCGGGTTTCTGCTTCCAGAATGATTGTTGAAATGACATATTTTGGTGGCGAAACCCGGTTTCTGCTGTTGCAGCCCGATCGCACCGAAAAACCAAAAAATTGGATAATCTAAAATCTAAAATCGACTCGCTCGCACCGAAAAACCAAAAAATTGGATAATCTAAAATTTAAAATCTAAAATCTAAAATCGACTCGCTCGCACCGAAAAACCAAAAAATTGGATAATCTAAAATCTAAAATCTAAAATCGACTCGCCCCGGAGATGTAAAACCTATACGTAGTAGTAGTTTAGATGCTCACAGGGCGAAGCCCAAATCCCCAAAATATGCTAGAAACTATCAAAAAATGGGTCGATCGAGAACGCCGAGTATTGATTACTGCGAGTGCCGTTGCTAGTACGGTCATTTTAATGCGCTGGTTCGGATGTTTTCAGGTGTGGGAATGGGCTGCTTTCGACCAATTTGTGCGCTGGCGGCCGGCCGAACCCATTGACTCGCGCATCGTCATTGTAGAAATTAAGGAAGCTGACTTGCAAAAATACGGCTACCCAATTTCGGATGCTGCCCTGGCCCAATTGCTGCAAAAATTGCACGCTGGCAAGCCGCGGGCGATCGGCCTCGACATTTACCGAGATTTGCCAACTCAACCGGGTAACGCCGAATTGCTCAAAACTTTTAAAACTATTCCCAATTTAATCGGCATTGAGTTGATGCCAGACGAAACCAGGTTGGGAGTTCGCCCGCCTCCGGTACTTGACAAGCTCGATCGAATTGGTTTCAACAACGTTGTCATCGACGCTGACTCAAAAGTGCGGCGAACTTTGCTCTACGCTTGGCCCGGAGACGGCAAAACTCATCAAAGTTTCGCACTCAGACTGGCTTTGCTTTACCTCAAAAGCGAAGGAATTTCGCCTCAACCAGCAAGAGTCAATCCTACATACTTGCAGTTAGGCAAGGGGGTTTTTCGGCCTTTTCAACCGAATGACGGTGCTTACGTTCGATCGGACAGCCGTGGCTATCAAATTTTGACCAACCTGCGCGGCCCACGAGGCAGTTTTCGCACTGCATCGATGAGCGATGTGTTATCTGGCACCGTACCTGCTGATTTTGTACGATCGCGCATTGTCTTGATCGGCTCAAATGCCCCCAGCCTCAAAGACTTTTACCAAAATTCTTACAGTTCCGGTTGGTTTAGTCCTCCCCAACAAATACCGGGAGTCGAGCTTCAGGCTCATTTCTTGAGCCAAATTTTGAGTGCAGCCATCGACGGGCGCGGGGGTATCAATGTCTGGCCAGAGGCTGCGGAGTTGCTGTGGATTTTGCTGTGGTCTTGGGCGGGAGCAAATGTGAGTTGGAATTTGCGATCGCTTGGTCGATCGGCTTACTGTTTATTAAGTATCTGTCTAGGTCTGAGTGCCAGTTTATACTTGGTATTTTTAGCCGGTTGGTGGCTACCGTTAATTCCTCCAATCGTCAGTCTTGTGGGTTCTGGTGCTGCTGTTGTGGGTTATCTGGCTCACTTGCAAGAAGAATTAAAACGGTCTAAAGAATTTTTACAATCGCTAATCGATACAATTCCCGACCCAATTTTTGTCAAAGATAGAAATCACCGCTGCGTAGTTTTGAATCAGGCATATTGTCGGTTTATTGGCTATCCTTTAGAAATTTTAACTTGCCGAACCGATTACGATTTATTTCCCCAAGCCGAAGCCGAGATATTTTGGCAGGAAAACGAATTAGTATTTCAAACTCACCAGCCGCGAGAAAATGAAGAATATTTTACTGACGCTCACGGAATTACGCATCTAATTGCGACTAAAAGATCCCTGCATAAAGATGCTGCAGGCAACCTATTTTTAGTCGGAGCAATCAGAGATATTACCGAGCGCCAACTTCGGCAAAATGCCCTAGAACAAAAAAATGCTGAGCTCAGCCACCAAGCTTATCACGATGCTCTTACCGGTTTGCCCAACCGCCAAATGTTCTACGAATGCTTGCATCAGTCTCTAGAAATAGCCTCCAGCAATCAGGAATTGGTAGCTTTACTGTTTTTAGATTTAGATGGATTTAAGTCAATCAACGACACTCTCGGACACAATGTGGGCGATTTACTCTTAAAAAAAGTTGCCAGTCGGCTCAAAAAATGCTTGCGCGGCAGCGATACAATCTCGCGGTTGGGCGGCGACGAGTTCACAGTCATTTTGCCCGTAATTCCCGGCCGTGAGGAAGCTGCGAAAGTAGCTGAAAAAATTTGCGACGCCATTATGCAGCCTTTTATGTTAGAAGAACATACAGTTTCTGTAACTACAAGTATTGGCATTAGTTTATATCCCATTGACGGTCAAGAGCCAGAGATTTTAGTTAAGAATGCCGATGTTGCGATGTATCGTGCTAAGGAACGCGGGAAAAATCAATATCACTTTTATTAATTAAGACCAGTTAAAAACATAATAAAACTGTAGGTAAAGTCCCCACCCCGATATTGATAAGTCATTTATAATTATTCAATTTTTTTATCTAAAATCTCAATTACTTCAGACAAAATTTGAGCAATTTTAGGTCTCAAACCTTAATTGGGCAGTGAGGGAGATACAGCATATTCGGTGGTTCGTGAAGTACACTATAAAGCTCTATTGTTGGTACATTGTTATGTAGGGTGCGGATCTGCTCATGTTTAATGAAACTTGCAGATTGACTGGTGGCGACGCACCGATGCTTACGACCCTTGTTGTGTGTACCGCATATACATGGAATATGCTGTATTATTTCAGGCGTCCCCTGTGCAGCTAACTTCAGGAAAATAGCTTGTTGATCGAGCCTTAAACCGTAAGCTTTCTAAGCTTTTTGAAACCGTTCAAAAAAATGTTTTAAGTAGTGAAATCTCACATCTCAAATCACATAAATTTAAAGTCTCTAATCTGTCATCTGTCATTAGATAGATTTACCCCAAGATAAAACTTATGAGAGCAACTTGCCGTCTCATCTGAATGTTACAAAATATTAAAATCAATCACAACCTGAAACCAAATTCAAATCGCCAAAAGCCTTAATGTAAAAAAAATTATGTAAACTTACGAAAGTTAATTAAAGTAAATGTAAAGACATCAGTGGAAATACGGAAATTGATAGATATAATAGGTGGTACACACGTGGATCTATTGCGGTGATTGGAATAAGGCGGTGAATACTATGCGTACTTTGATTCAGCTCACAACAACGGCAACCCTGGCGGTCTGCCTGCAAGTGAATATAGTCGGCACCGCCAATGCGGCTCGACTTGCCAGCAACTCAGCTAGCAATTTCACAAAAGCCCGTAGCGCGGGCAAGATCCCGACGCCATTGACCCCCAGATTTGGGACAGTGACATCAACCTCTAGGTTTGGAAATCTCCAAAAATACGAACCAACCCCGAACGGGAACCCCGAAAGTGACGGTACGGGAACGCGCTGACCCCAAATTTTTAATAAATTTTTAATCTTCTATTCGCGGAGATTTGTACCAATTGGATTGGTTAATTAAAGTATGGCTGCACCAATCCGGATCGGTGAGGGGATAGTCCACTCGGTAATGACCGCCGCGACTTTCGGTGCGAAACGCAGCACTTTTGACAATTAAATAGCCGATATCCAATAAATTCCCAACTTCTCCCCAATTTCGCAAAATCGAGCTATTCTCCGTCTCAGTAGGGGAAAAATCAATAATTTGTCCGGGCCGTAAATTATCAAGCGTTTGACTCAAAGGCAAGGAAGCAAATTCTTGCCGCCAAATCTCAAGTTGGACGATCGCACTTTCCAAATCCCGCTGTCCCCGGCAAATGCCCGCACTCTGCCACACCAAATTCCGCAATTCAACCCGCAACCTTTCGATCGCCTCAATGTCCTGTTCAGAAATCGATTTATCCCAGATTTCCTCTGCATCTAACTCATCTGTGAGTGCCTCGGGCTTTCCACCTTCTAGCTGCAAAAGTCCCATCTGCGCCCCAAAAACCAGACATTCCAGCAGCGAATTGCTCGCCAACCGATTAGCACCGTGTACCCCCGTGCTCGCAGTTTCTCCCACCGCGTACAAACCCGGAATCGAAGTTTGGTTGAACTTGTCAGCCACAATCCCTCCCATCCAGTAATGGGCCGCGGGCGTCACCGGCACCGGTTCGGAAAAAATATCAATTCCCCAGTCAGCGCACACTTGAATAATATTGGGAAACCTGTAGCGCAGTCGATCGACCGCAATCGGGCGCAAATCCAGCCAAACATGAGGTTCCCCCGTTTTTTGTAAGTGGCGGAAAATAGCGCGACTGACAACATCCCTAGGGGCGAGTTCCCCGCTGGGGTGAGAGTCAAAAGCAAAGCGATATCCCTTACTGTCAACCAAATGAGCTCCTTCTCCCCGCACCGCTTCGCTAATGAGAAACCGAGGCGCGCCCGCTGTGCTCAGCGCCGTCGGGTGAAACTGCACAAATTCTAAATCTCGCAGCAGCGCCCCGGCGCGCCACGCAATTGCCACCCCGTCCCCGGTACTTACCGACGGATTGGTCGTTTGAGCAAAAACCTGTCCGCCGCCGCCTGTCGCCAGCACCACGGCTTTAGCTTGCAGCCACTTGACTTGTGAGCCACAAATCGAGCTAATCCCCTGACACCGCCCGCTTTTGTCTAGCCACAGACTCAAAGCAAAGGCAGGAGATACGAGTTGAATGTTTTTGCGGCTTAATACTTTTGCTGTCAGCGTACTGATCACGGCTTTGCCCGTAGTGTCGGCGGCGTGGAGCACTCGGCGGCGGGAGTGGGCTGCTTCTAGGGTGAGGGCTAAATCTGGGCCGGTGCGATCGAATGCAACGCCCATTTTCACCAGGGAGTCGATGCAAGCACCAGCTTCCTCGACTAAAAATTTCACCGCCTCCAAATCGCAAAGACCGGCTCCCGCAGCCAGTGTATCCTGAACGTGCAGCGCTGCGGAATCTTCAGGGGCGATCGCCGCAGCAATCCCTCCTTGAGCCCAATCGCTTGCAGAAACAGGTAGGGTATTTTTATTGATCAAGCCCACCTGTAAATGCTCTGGCAGGCAGAGTGCTGTGTACAAACCCGCCGCGCCAGCACCTATTACCAATACGTCAAATTTGTCAGTCATAAGTCTGCCGCCAGTCAATTTTAGATTTTAGATTTTAGATTTTAGAATTGAGTCTACAGATGAATCTGGGGACTTGAACTAATGTCAGTCAAGGGATTTTAGATTTTAGATTTTAGATTTTAGATGAATCAGGGGAACCCGCTTATTTCAATCTAGCGAATTTGGGTCGGCTTTTGCCGAATGGTGGTTGAAAGTAAGTGTTCAGAAATTAAAGGCAGAAGTCATCAGCCTGTAGAAAAAAATCTTTTCTTTCGGCTGTTTGCCTTCTGCCCAATGACTTCTGCCTTCAAATGATATCCGCTGCTACCTAGTCGTAGAGACCATTATTCAACCGATTGTCTCCTTCAATAAAGACTGATTCAACATCAGTTACGGTGAATTTGTCCATGTTAGCTTGCAGCACTTTTTTCTGAGCATCCGTCAAGTCTGAAATATTGAGTACGTCCTCAACATTTTCGTAAGGAGCATTCTTAATAATTAGTCGAGCTAAAGTGGGATACAACCCTCGAAATTCCCGAAAGTCCCGGACGGCGCTGTTATTCAAATCAAGTTTTTTGCCGTATTCTGTGGCAAGCTTCTCATCGGCGCGATTGGTTCTAGCCGGAGCTTCAACAGCTAGGAGCGAGGATGATGGCAAGACGATACGGCTTAATGACGCCGCGATCGCGCTTTGGTCTCCAGCCCATGCAAAGCAGCCCAGCACTAAGCCCAATACTGCCAATAGACGACCCAATCGTTTCATGAAGTTTTGTCTCCCAATTTCATACACAGCATTTATGTAGAGACTACCATTTTGCTTATGCAGTTTTTCAGATAAATCCGCAATAGGTAGAGGGCTGTTATAAACTTTCCCTTGGGGTATTGACAACGCAGATTATATATGATATTGGCTGAGTTTTAAGCATCGCAGACAAGTTTATAAAAGGCACTCCAAATTAAAAACTCGGACTGCGATTTTAAGGGGTTAATTTTTGCCCCGCACCCACTTTTCTAGCTATCAAGAACTTTTTCCTTTCGTTTTGAGAAAAGCGTTCAAGTCAGCATAAGTACCGCCGTAAGTCACGGTGGGATGGTCGTAACCCTTTAAAGCAACGGTGTGCTGCTCGAAAGCGCCCTGGGCCCCTAATTGAGTCAGATATTTGTAGGTAGTTTCTCCCACAGCGATATCCTTGCCGAGTTGCTTAGTGCAAGATTCCAGGCGAAATGCTGCGTTTACAGTATCTCCCAAGGCAGTATAGTCTGATCGATCGCTGCTGCCAGAATTTCCCACCATTGCATAACCGGTATTGATGCCGGCCCCGACTCGCAAAGGAAAAGGCAGGGGGTAACGGCTGCTGAGTTCGTCTGTTGCCTTGTGCAGTTCGCTCAAAGCTTGGCAAATCCGCATCATTTCCTCGCTGCTGACACCGCTGGTTTTGTGGAACCAGACTGCCATGATGGCATCACCGATGTATTTGTCCACCCAACTGCCGTGTTCGCGAATGATCTGTCCTGCTTTGCGGAACCAATTGCCGATGACTTCCGAGAGGAGGGTTTCGTCTAGCTGTCTAGTCAAAACTGTAAAGTCTCGGATGTCCATTACCATGACGCTAATGAGGCTACGCACCGTCAAAGTCGCCGTAAAATCTTCAGAGTCTGTCTCGTGTATTGGATCGTGCCGGTGGCCGGCGGTTGGGTTGTAGAAGTCCAATTCGGTTTGACCGAAAATAATCCGATCGCCATTTCTGAGAGTGACAGGAATACTGACCCGCCGCCCGTTGACAAAGGAACCATTGCGGCTGCCCAAGTCGATTAGGTAGAACTCTCCTGTCTCCATTTGCTGTAACATCGCGTGATTACGGGAAATCCAGCGATCTGTCAGTACAAAATTATTGTCATCGCTCCGCCCTACTGTCCAGCAATTGCTGCCGGAGAGCGGCAAGTAGCGATTGCCGCTTTTCTCTGTACGAAGTACCAAATGTGGATTGGCTTGCAAAGTCACCACAGCCCTAAAAACGACATCAACTCAACCGGTTTGAGGTTTTAAACTTTAAATTTTAACTTTACCGCGCGGCTTATGACTGAGATTGCTGCTAAAAAACCTCAAATCGGCCGTTCTCTAATCTAAAATTGTTTAGTCGATCGTCGATGCACCAAACCATACAGGATTGCCGAACCACAATTCGATCGCCAGCAAAGGTAGTTATGGTTCGATCATAAGCGAAATTGTCATATTTTTCACCCCACAGTTCTATCTGGGGAGTTAAATTTGGTGCTTTTTTGCTGAAAATATAACTATCTACCAATATTCTACCTAATGTCACGGCTCCCACTGCCCGCCAAATTTTATTTAGACTAACGGGGCATAAAAAAATTGAAAAATGGCTCTCCGGCTCCGATCGAGAATTGTTAAACACAAGGTATCTTTAAGATTTGTTGCTTAACTTCTGGTTTTTGAAGATATCAACAAAGCCTTTTCCTCGCTGCGGCGGTCAATAAGTTGGAAATACGAGAATTTTATGTTGTCGAAAAGAATTTTGCCTTGTTTGGATGTGAAAGCCGGTCGCGTGGTCAAAGGTGTCAATTTTGTCAACCTTAAGGATGCTGGCGATCCGGTAGAAATGGCTCAGGTTTACAACGATGCCGGTGCTGACGAGTTGGTGTTTCTCGACATTACGGCGACTCACGAAGACCGGAATATTATGATCGATGTGGTGTACCGCACGGCCGATCGAGTATTTATCCCTTTGACGGTGGGCGGCGGCATCCAATCCTTAGACACCATTAAAAGTTTGTTGAGGGCGGGCGCTGATAAGGTGAGTATTAATTCGGCGGCGGTGCGCGATCCGAGTTTAATTGACAAAGCCAGCGATCGATTTGGTAATCAGTGCATTGTAGTGGCGATCGACGCTCGCAAACGGCAAGACGCAGATCATCCTGGTTGGGACGTGTACGTGCGCGGAGGGCGAGAAAATACTGGCAAAGATGCGATCGCCTGGGCCAAGGAAGCCGAACAGCGCGGCGCCGGCGAAATTCTGGTGACAAGCATGGACTCGGACGGCACTCAAGCCGGTTACGATTTGGAATTAACTCGCAGCATTGCCGAAATGGTCGAAATTCCCGTCATTGCTTCCGGCGGCGCCGGCAACTGCCACCACATCTACGAAGCCGTGACTGAAGGCAAAGCAGAAGCTGCACTGCTGGCTTCCCTGCTGCATTACGGGCAACTCAGTGTAGGAGAAATTAAAACTTATCTAGCAAAATGTCAAGTTCCCGTGCGACAGCAGCAGCCATTAGTTATTAGTCATTAGTCAGTGGATAGTCGATCGCATCTTAATATCTTGCAACATTTTCAACAAACCGCTCTGCGGGTTCACTCCAGCGCCATCTCACATTGCAAACAGGCTAAATACACCCGCCTCCACCCCACGATAAAACCAGTTACTGAGATTGATACTGCTATGTGACGCGCATCCGAAGGCACTTATAGAGAATTTTTTTGATTCTACACAAGTGCCTTCTACATAAATGTCTTGGGGCGATCGACTCCTGTCAACTAGAAATATTCCCTGAGAAGGATTTCAATTACCAGCTTTTTCAGCTAAATATTATATATTAGCTCAATTTGAAAGAAAGCAACGGTTGCTTTGATCAAAATTGAGTTAAAGATTGTGCAGAATTTGAGTGAGCTTCAGCCTGTTAACAATCTTAGCGATCAAAACTTCTAAAAACGGAGAAATTTTGTATGTCTTTTATCAGCTTTAACTTCCCTGCCAAGCGTTTAGTCCGCAGTTTAATAGCTGTTTGTTTTTGTGCTTTGATGTTTGTTTCTAATGCTTTCCCCGCTTTTGCCGTTACTAGCAGCCCCACCAAAGGTGAAGACCAACTTTTAGGAATTGAAAAAGAATCTCAAGAAGCTGTACTGAAAAAACCAATGTCCTTGGAAGAAACTCAAGAAAAAGCCAGCAAAGGGCCTAACGAAGTTCAGGGAGACGCTGACATTGAAAAAATGAAAAATCCTTCCAATACACAAGCTACATCCTTTGAGCAACAAGTCAAAAAAGCTGTCAGTAAAATTAAAGACTAACTCAGCGCGCAGTAGTCAGCGGACAGTTGTCAGTAAAAAAGATTAGGGACAGGCCGCGGTGCGGTGTCCCTAATCTTTTTTTTGAAGAGACACCGCACCGGGCCACATCGTTTGAAAGGCAGTATCCAATCTAAATTTAGCTTGAGTTTTCAGAATTGCTCTTAGATGGAATAAAAAAGTGGAAAGGACTTGGCATCTTTCGGCTTTACGAACACTCTTTGCTGGGGCTGCAAGTTCAAGCTATCGAATCTTTCTCTAGTCAAATTAGCGTTTACTACTTGACCGTCATCTAAGGTTAATTCTACCTGAATTTCCCATCCCAAATGAATCAAGCGACTGATTCTTGCAGGCACTGTTGCACTATTTTCTGTAGTTTCAATTACTACGTCGTGAGGGCGCAAGAAAATCTCTGGGTTGGCTGAGTCAAAGCCGTTGTCTTGAAACATTCTGGAACTACTGGGCAATACATTGACTGGCCCGATAAAACTCATTACGAAGGCACTAGCGGGATGGTCGTAAATTTCTGCGGGTGTGCCGACTTGTTCGATTTTACCTTTATTCATGACTGTAATTCGATCGGCAACTTCCATCGCTTCTTCTTGATCATGCGTTACAAAGACTGTGGTAACGTGAACTTCGTCGTGCAGTCGCCGCAACCAAGCACGCAAGTCTTTGCGAACTTTGGCATCGAGAGCTCCAAAAGGTTCGTCTAGCAGTAACACTTTCGGTTCCACAGCCAATGCTCTGGCGAGGGCCACCCGCTGCCGTTGGCCCCCTGAAAGTTGCGACGGGTATCTATCGCCCAATCCTGCCAATTGCACTAAATTCAACAATTCTTCTACCCGCGATTTGACTTTCGCGGGTGGTGTTTTCTGAATTTGCAGCCCGAAAGCGATGTTTTTTCGCACTGTCATGTGCTTGAATAGCGCGTAGTGCTGAAACACGAAGCCAATTTTGCGGTCTTGGACGCTAGTATTGGTGGCATCTTGGCCTGTCAGCCAGATTTTGCCGGAGTCGGGCATTTCTAAACCCGCAATCAGTCGCAGCAGTGTAGACTTGCCGGAACCAGACGGGCCCAGCAATGCGACTAGGGAACCCGATTCAATTTCTAAGCTGACTCGATCGAGTGCTTGGAAACTGCCAAACTGTTTTGATACGTTTTCTACAACTATGCCCATGGTAGGAAGAAAGAAGAGGGAAGAGGCAGGATACAGGAAGCAAGAGGCAAGAGGCAAGAGGGAAAAATGTGAATCTCCGGTTTGTGGATAGGTTAATGTAAGTTTTTTTATAGCACGATCGCACATCAGTTTGTTAATTTTAGGGTTTTGGCGATCGGTCAGTCGATTTTAGATTTTAGATTTTAGATTTTAGATTTACTTGCAGCGCAGTGAATCTGGAAGATG
This sequence comes from Microcoleus sp. B4-C2, assembly GCF_036705265.1. Lineage (NCBI taxonomy): Bacteria > Bacillati > Cyanobacteriota > Cyanophyceae > Oscillatoriales > Microcoleaceae > Microcoleus > Microcoleus sp. B4-C2. The sequence continues at coordinate 25,010 of NZ_JAUBUB010000052.1, read as the reverse complement.
GAACTTTGGTCTAAAATTTTGAGTTCTCCAGGGCTTTGTATGGGTTTTGGGCGGTGTCAATCGATTGCGCGATTTGAGATTTGAGATTTTAGATTAAAGGATTGAAGCATTGACTTGCGCGAGATAAATCCGGGGGCTTGTGTATTGGATACAGGTTTTTGTATTTCTGGGTCCTGAGTCTGCGCGTTGGAATGAATCACGTGGCGGGTATCCTGGATGCTTTCGGTCAAACAGCCGAAAATTAACAAAAATGCACCTCCAAAACAAAACAACACAATTCTTTGCCACCAAAGTTGACGTTTGGTACTACAATGCAGCAAAAGTTCAAGCGTTTTTGACTTCAACGGCTGAGGGGATAAAGGAAAATGGGAGATGTTGGACGTGTGCCTGTAGGAATTATCGGCGCTTCAGGGTACGGCGGCGTGCAACTTGTGCGACTGCTGGCGGATCACCCGGCGGCTGAAGTAGTTTATTTGGGCGGGGATAGCAGTGCAGGAAAACCTTATTCCAGCCTTTACCCGCATCTGACTAACTGCATTGATTTGACAGTCGAGGCGATCGACCTAGACCAAATAGCGGCAAAATGCGAAGTTGTGTTTCTGTCGCTGCCGAACGGTTTAGCTTGCAAAATGGCACCGACGCTGATAGAAAAAGGCTGCAAAGTCTTGGATTTGTCGGCTGACTACAGATTTGAAAATCTGGAAACTTACAAAGCTTGGTACGGGGGCGAGCGATCGGACTCTGCTTTAGCTGCAACGGCGGTTTACGGTTTGCCAGAATTGTATCGCGATCGAATTAAAGACGCTCAGTTAGTAGGCTGTGCCGGCTGCTACGTCACTGCTAGTTTATTAGCCCTGGCACCTTTGCTCAAACAAGGTCTCATCGTGCCAGAAACAGCAATTATCGACGCCAAATCCGGTGCTTCGGGAGGGGGCCGCAAAGCCGAAGTTAATCTGTTGTTGGCTGAAGCAGAGGGTTCTCTGGGCGCTTACGGCGTTGGGCGCCACCGCCACACGCCAGAAATCGAGCAAATTTGCAGCGATTTAGCGGGACACGATATTAAAGTTCAGTTTACTCCCCACCTAATTCCGATGGTGCGGGGAATTCTGGCGACTGTGTACGCAACTTTGCGCGATCCGGGTTTGGTGCGGGAAGATTTAATCACGATTTTCAGCGCTTTTTACCGCAATTCTCCTTGGGTAAAAGTGTTACCGGCTGGAGTTTATCCGCAAACAAAATGGGCTTGTGGCACAAATCTCTGTTACATCGGTGTGGAAGTAGATCCGCGTACTGACAGGGTGATTGTGCTATCGGCGATCGACAATTTAATTAAGGGCCAAGCCGGTCAAGGCATCCAGTGCATGAACTTGATGATGGGCTGGGAAGAAACTTTGGGTTTGCCACAGTTGGCTTTCTATCCTTAATTGAGGATCGGTAATATCCAGATTTAACTGGAATAAATGTCGCTTTTAGTCGAGTCTAGATCCCCCTAAATCCCCCTTAATAAGGGGAGTAGGGGTTGACTCTGAGAAGATTTCTTGTCCCCCCCTTATTAAGGGGGGTTAGGGGGGATCTAGACTTCGATACCAACAAGAGAGACGATCGGTTTGAGTTAAGTTCTCACCAAGGGGTAAAGCCCGGTAACGAAAATTTTCGATTACCAAGTGTTATTTAGGCCCGTAACCGATCGACCCAGCATAAATTGCCCGATCGCCCAATTGGTCTTCAATCCGCAATAAACGGTTATATTTAGCCACCCGTTCGCTGCGACACAAAGAACCAGTCTTGATTTGGCCGGCGCGAGTCGCTACCGCTAAATCGGCAATGGTGGTATCTTCAGTTTCACCGGAACGGTGGCTGATGACGGCTCGATAGCTGTTCCGTTTGCCCAGGTCGATCGTATCCAAAGTCTCTGTCAAAGAACCAATTTGATTCAGCTTAATCAAAATCGAATTGCTAGCTTTCAAATCAATTCCTTTTTGCAGCCGCGTGCGATTAGTAACAAACAAATCGTCACCCACCAATTGAACTTTGCTGCCCATTTTCTCAGTCAGCGCTACCCAACTGTCCCAATCGTCTTCATGCAAACCATCTTCAATGGAAACAATGGGATATTGACTCACCAAACCATCCAAATAATCGATTAATTCTGCCGGGGAATGAGCCACACCATCGTAAGTGTACTGCCCATCTTTGTAAAATTCGCTAGCAGCAACATCCAAAGCCAAAGCAACTTGTTCACCCGGTTTGTAGCCAGCTTTTTCAATAGCTGCAATCAACAAATCCAAAGCTGCTTGATTAGATTTAAGATTAGGCGCAAAACCACCTTCATCACCCACACCAGTCAGCAAACCTTCAGCTTTTAAGACTTTACTCAAGGATTCAAATACCTCTGCACCCCAGCGTAAAGCTTCTTTAAAAGAAGGCGCACCCACAGGGACAATCATAAATTCTTGAATGTCCACATTATTGTTAGCGTGAGAGCCCCCGTTGATCACGTTCATCAAAGGCACGGGTAAAACGTTCGCCAAGGGCCCGCCCAAGTAGCGGTAAAGGGGGAGTCCTAAAGTCTCGGCGGCCGCCTTTGCTGTGGCTAAGGAGACTCCGAGAATGGCATTTGCGCCGAGGTTGGATTTGTTCGGGGAACCGTCCAAGTCAATCATGGTTTGATCTACCAGCGCTTGGTCGATCGCATCTAGATTAGCCAAAGCGGGGGCAATTTTGTGTTCGACGTTAGCGACGGCTTTTAGGACTCCTTTGCCACCATAACGGCTTTTGTCGTCGTCGCGGAGTTCGTGGGCTTCAAAAGAGCCTGTAGACGCGCCGCTGGGGACTTGGGCGAGCCCCACAACACCGTTGGCTAGGTAAACTTCAGCTTCAATGGTGGGGCGGCCGCGGGAGTCGAGGATTTCTCTGGCTTGAATAGATTCGATCGCAGTGTCTAGCATATTAATTATTCCTGACTTAACTCAAGGTTTCATGACAATTAGCAGTCTCTGGGTTTTCCCACGCTGACTGCTGACGGGTAATAGATTACGCGATCCCCAGAATTATTGGTGCACAGTTCAAAATATTTGCGGATTTGGACGAGCAACCTGGTGTCAATAACTTACGCTTATTGAATAAGGATCTAGGGCAATTTTGACAATAATTTGATTGTTTTAACCCCAAATTCCCGCAGATTTCTTAATTGAAACCTTTGTTAAAATCAGAATGTCAACAAAGTCAATCAAAAAAGGAGAAACTTAGGATGTTAGAAACTAATCTCGGAGAAATTAGAGCATTAGCTGAAAATTTAGACCCAATTATTGCCGATCCCCCAAACATCAAATTACTCACAGGGCCATTGCCAAATCCAGCCAGCGACCCCAACTTTTTTGACTTAACTCCCAATGACGACGTAGTTCAATTAGCAAATGGAATTCTGCAGAATACTCCCGGAGGTTTGCGGGCCTTAGCTGGTAACGATTTTGTCAGAGGTTCCGGTGGTGCGGAACTGATGAACGGTAACAGCGGCACAGATACTTTAATCGGAGGTTGCGGCAGCGATACTATTCGCGGCGGCCAAGATTTTGACATTCTTTATGGAGAATGTGGCAGCGATTTTGTCAGCGGAGATCAAGATAATGACCACGTTTATGGAGGCACGGCAAATGACTTTATTCGCGGCGGTAAAGGGAATGATGCTTTAGTAGGAGATAGTGGAAATGATACTATAATCGGTGATGCTGGAATTGATAGACTTTGGGGAAGTGAAGGCGCAGATTTGTTTGTTCTCCGCACAGAAATGGGAGCAACTTCGGGGGAAATTGGTTCGCTGCAACCGCCTCCTAGTGGCAATTTTGATGTAGATGAAGTGACGGCAGATTTTATTCTCGATTACAATCCGGCTGAAGGTGATGTAATTGGATTGGCGTCTGGATTGATGCGAGATGATATTGTTTTGAGCGAAAGGTTTTTAACAATTGGTGATGCCAGAGATTATGACAGCAGTGGCCCTTTTCCTCCGGGAATTCCTCGCACTGCTGATTTTAGAATTTTAAATACTAAGGCGACGGTGATTCGGGAAGCTAGCAGTGGCAATATCTTGGGTTTGGTGAAGGATGTTTCGCCGAGTCAACTTCAGTTTACCTCTGTGTCTGACGGGACGATCGGCCTTGGATAATCCGCACCCTACAATAGACATCTCCAAAATATAAACTCAAGGGCGGGCGAGACGCCCACCCCACAAAACAAACTTTCTTGTGGGGTGGGCGTCTCGCCCGCCAACCCGATGTGCATAAGCCGGGTAATTTGTTTGTTGGAGGTGTCTAATCTTTAAGATTGCCAGAAATCGGCCACATCATATCCCATTTCGGTGAGCATTTGCCGCAGCAGAGGTAAGCTCAAACCGATCACATTCGTGTGGCATCCTTCGATTTGTTCCACAAAAAAGCCACCTTTACCTTCCAGTGCAAAACAGCCTGCACATTGCAAGGGCTCTCCGGTAGCGACGTAAGCCGCAATTTGGCGCGAGGTAACTTCCGCAAAATGAACTTTTGTAACTTGACAGCGAATGCTCGATCGAGACATTGCCTCATCCAAGTCATCGAATCTAGTATCAATTAAAGCATGACCCGTATACAGTTCGCCCACCTTACCGCGCATTTTCTGCCAGCGCGAGATTGCTTCTTCCGCATCCTTGGGTTTGCCGTGAATTTCGCCATCTATGAGCAAAATTGAATCACATCCCAACACCAAACACGCTTTGGGATTGGAGATTTGGGGGTAAGAATTAGCCAGTAAAAACTTAGCTACAGCCTCAGCTTTTCCCTCTGCTAAAACCTGCACTAAATTAGTGGCATCTTTCATTTGTATTTGCCCTTCATCAAAGTCGCTGGGGCAAATCACAGCTTGAATGCCAGCATTTTCTAGCAGGCGGCGGCGTGCAGGAGAAGCTGAAGCTAATACAAAAGTTGGAATTTTCATAAGTTAAGAAGTCAGTTGACAGTTGACAGTTAACATTTGACAGTTGTCAGTTGTCAGTTGACAGTTGACAGTTGTCAGTTGGCAACTAACCCATGCCCCATGCCCCATGCCCCATGCCCAATTCCCAATTCCCAATTCCCTAATAAACAGAGAAAGATTTAACAACTTTCTCAAAAGCTTCTTTTACCTTTGGCCAACGTTCTTCGGTAGTGGAAACGTTAAGCGTAAAAAGTTTGCCGCGGCTGACTGCTACACTCGCTAAGTTGTGGCGTTCTTGGTTTGGCAACTTAACGGCGTATTCTAAAATGTAATAGTTTTTCGATCGCGATTCACGAGCTTCTGCATTGACTAATTCAGCTTCGCGACCCGAATCAGCCGGGGCGATCGCACTTTTGCTGAGCTTGTATCCCACATCCGTCGGTGTTCCCAAATCCGCGAGAGTTTTGTCCTTCGCGACTGGACTAATTACCACGCTGACGTTCTCGGTTTGCTGAATCAAATCGCGGAACACCACATCGGGCCCGTTAGAAACCGCGATCGGCAGCCAGCCGTTAGGATAGAGAAATTGATAGCCATCGCCAGTATCAACGTAGCTTTTGAGTCCGGTGACTTTAGACACACAACCGGTCAAGGTGAGGCTTAGAACCACCAGAAGTATTGCCGCAATTCGTTTGAGCATTCTTTTTACGGGTAGGGTAACAGTAAAATATTTAATTTTAATTGTCTCACCAAACCTTGCCCCTAAAAATAGTTAAGCTATGGATCGCTGTTTGTGTAACGCCAGCGATCCATAGCCAGATAGTTTAATTGTTAACAAAATCATTACAGGTGAGTCAGCCAGCTAATCAGCCCGTGCTTGGTCGAAACTTCTAAAGCCAAGAGAGAAACAAAGCCAATCATGGCAAGGCGGCCGTTTAAGCGTTCTGCGTAGGGGGTAAAGCCGGTGCGGGGTTCGTCATCGACGTATACTTGCGGCTCGATCGCAAAATTGTTCATTTTGCCTTGGTCGTCCAGCATTAAGCCTCTGTTACTCATGTTTTTTTTCCTAAATGGTTTTTAGTGTACTGTAACTAAATGTAACAGACTTGTGAAGATATGTAAAGGATTGTGAGAATTTTTTTTTAAATACCCCGATCTGACACCAGTTTATAAAAAAAATGCAACTGTAGGCAAGCTCTAAACCCTTATCTAGTCAGTCTTTCCCAATTCTCAAATCTAAAATCTAAAATCTAACAATGGTATGACTGTGGGTAGACTCTGGGCCCCAGAGGGGGGAGGATAGAGTGGAGAGGCACAAAAGTCGATGGTGTATGGCAAATCCAGTCTGGGTTTGACGAAAATTGTGGAACGGAGGAAAAATTTATGCGGGCCAGTCTGGAAATGCGGTGGTTTTATAGCGGTGCACTGCCAAAATCAATCAATCAATGGTTTGGAAGCGAGAGTCTCGGCACGTATCTTTCGCCTCCCGAAGAGCGGGAAGACATATATTTGCTAGTACCAAGCTGCGACTACTTAGGAGTGAAGCTACGTGGGAAAACCTTGGAGGTAAAGTGGCGTCAGGGAGAGTTGGGGACAATGCCCTTCGGCAACCGCTGGGAAGGCAAAGCCGAAAAGTGGCTGAAGTGGGTTTGTGCGGACACGATGGCGCCGATACCGGCGGATATTTTGGCGACAGGAAAGTGGGTGGGAGTCAAGAAAAAGCGAGCGCAGCGTCTTTACCACGTTTCGGAGTCGGGTGCGGTAATGTCAGTGCCAGTAGAAGCCCCCATTCCTCAAGGTTGCACCGTGGAACTTACTCAGTTGAACATTAACGGCAGCGCGTGGTGGACTTTGGGATTTGAAGCATTTGGCAGCGAAAGTTCTTTGACAGAAAACCTGCAAACAGTAGCTAGTTGGACTAGCAAGAGTTATCAGGCGCAAAAGTTAAAAGCTGAGGATTCATCTGCTTATCCGGTTTGGCTGGCTAGCAAGTAATATTAAACCCGGCTTTAATAATACCTCCTGTATTTTTTAGTCGCCCTCTGCTGGGACGAGAGTTTGTGTAGATGCGGTTTCAAGAGTCTGATGGAAGGGGTTTCTAACTATAGCGCGAGCGGTCTTCGCGAGGGGGGCGCTCGCACTGCACTCGAAAAATTACAGCAGATTTCAGGTAAATGAAGAACAAAGAAACCTGTTTGGAGTAGGGGCAATGCCAAGAGAACCCTCCCTGATTCAGGATTTCAGTTCAAAACTCAAAACTATTCCCCCTCTCTCCGATTCTCCTCCTCTTTCATTTTCCCCACTCGGCCAGCACTTCTGAGAATTTGACAAGCTAAAATTGCCGCCCCAAACCCGTTATCAATATTCACCACACCCACACCAGCCGCACAAGAATTGAGCATAGTTAAAAGAGGAGCAATCCCGCCAAAACTCGCGCCGTAACCCACACTCGTCGGCACAGCAATCACTGGACAATCTGCCAAACCCGCAACCACACTCGCCAAAGCACCTTCCATACCCGCAACAGCAATCAACACATCAGCATCAGTAATCACGTGCCGATTGCTCAGCAAGCGGTGAATGCCGGCAACTCCGACATCCCACAAACGTCGCACCTGAAAACCGCAAAGTTCCGCAGTAATTGCCGCCTCTTCCGCTACAGGCAAATCCGCCGTTCCCGCACTGATAATAGTCACAGTACCCGGATGCTGCGGAGTTGGGGAATTAGGAGAAATTGCACAAATTCGAGCCTTTTGGTAGTAGCACAAATCGGGTATTTTTTGTTGCAATTGCTCGAAAACTTCCGGTTCGATTCGTGTCGCCATCACCGCAGAATTTCGCCCGCGCATCGCCTCGATAATTTCAATAATTTGGTCGGGCGTTTTCCCTGGGCCCCAAATTACTTCAGGAAAACCGGTTCTTAAAGTGCGGTGGTGGTCAATTTTGGCAAAATCGCCGACTTGTTCAAAGTCAAAATGCTTTAATTTATCTAAAGCTGCGATCGGACTAATATCGCCAGTGGCAACTGATTCGAGTAACTGCTGTAAAATTTTAGGTTCCATAAACTAATAACAAATGACTGCTAACTAATGACCTGCCCAAAAACGGATACAAGCCCCCAACTTAAATCGCGATGGCACAATTTTAGACTCTTGTTCAAGTTCCCAGATTCATCTTTAGACTAAATGAAATCTAAAATCTAAAATCTAAAATCTAAAATCGACTGACTATTCTGTTATTTTCAACTCGTACAAATTCCAGAAAGCACCGCCGAGGGCACTGTAGCGAATTCCCGAAACGCGATCGCGCACCGCCTCAAAAGTCAGCGGATTTACCATATAAACAAAAGGCACTTGTTCCGCTATAATCCGCTGCGCCTCCCCATAAATTTCCTTGCGCTTCGCCTCATCAAGCTCCTGAGAAGCTTTCACGTAAAGGTCATCGATTTTCTGCTCCCAGTCGTAAACTTGCCAACCCTGAATCGGCGGTTCTCCGGCTTGCGGGCCTTGGTTGAAACTGTGCAGTGTGCCGTTAACAGACCAAATATTGTAGCCGCTGTGCGGTTCAGTACCTCCCGTAAAACCGCCGAGGTAAGTATCCCAATTCCGCGTCAATCGCAGCTTTTCCACATAAGTGTTAAAACTCAGGAACTGCGTATCAATTTGCATCCCCAGTTTGCCCAAGTCTTGCTTAATTTGCGTTGCCATTTGTTCCCGAACTTTTTTACCTGCCGCCATCAACAAAGTAAATCGCACCTTGTTGCCTTCAGCATCCAACAATTCTTCGTTACTATTATACTTGAATCCAGCACTTAACAGTAACTCTTTCGATTTTTGTCGATCGTAACTGTAAGTTTTCAATCCCTGTTCTGGGGACAGGTAGAACGGGCTTTGCGCCGGAATTGGGGAATGCAGCGGCGCGCCCAGTCCGCGATAGATATTGTTAGTCATGGCGGATCGGTTGATGCCGTAGGCGATCGCCTGCCTAAATTCCTTACTCGCAAACCAGCGAGACTTAACCGGGTCTACAAACGGCTGATTTTGAGCATTGCGCCCCTTATTCAGATTGAAACACATAAACACGCTGCCAGTATCCGGGCCGCCGTTAAAGACCGTATATTTGCCGCGTTTTTCCTCTCGTTTCAGCAGGGGAAACACTTCCGGCTCCACATTCAGAGTATCCAAATCGCCCGATCGAAAATTCAGCAGTTGATTATCTGTATTTTCGATAATTTGCCAAACAATTTGCTGGATGTAAGGTTGAGAATTTCCCTCTGCATCTTGGCGCCAAAAATAGGGATTTCGTTCCAAAACCACGCGCTGATTGGGAGTGTAGCTCAGCATTCGATATTGACCATTTCCGACAATTTTTTTAGGATCAGTATCCGTGCCCCAAGTAGTCAGGAATTTAGGATTACCATCTGCATCTGTATTTTCGACAGCTTCCTGTAAAATATGAGCTGGTAAAATTGGGATTCCCCCAGCATATCTAATAAATGGAGCAAAGGGTTCTGCAACGGAAAATTCAACGCGGCGGCTGTCAAGTTTTTTAACTTTTGGGAATTCGCGACTCATCCCAACTCTCAGAGTATCTTTCAAACCGCTAGGAATTTTGTCATTGAAATAAATCTTTTCATAGCTAAAGATAATGTCATCAGTAGTCATCGGTTGGCCGTCCGACCATTTCAAACCCTCTCGCAGGGTAAAGACAATCTTTTTGCCATCTTTAGACACTTCCCAGGACTCGGCTAAACCGGGTTCTAGCTGCGATGTCAAGCCGTTTTCGTTGATCAATCCCTCGTACATATAGCCAAAAACGCTGTATGCAGATTGATTTAGCGGGTAGTTAAAGGTAGCTGGGCCGCTGGGGGTGGGAACGATGAGTCTGTTTACTAAGTTCGATCGCACCGGAGTGCACGCAGACAGAGTTATAGTGGCAATTGCAGCCAGTAAAATCGCCAGCCAGCGCAGTCTTGAATGTACCATCATAGAAATTTTCATAATTTTTTAGTTTACCACCTGCGTGCAACTATGACTGAGATTGTAACCAACCTAGAAAGTTTTTAGTGACAGCGAAATACTTTGTAATCCCGGCTTCTCGCAAAACATCTTGAACTTCCGGTAGACCAAATTCTTTGACGTTACCGCTGAGAAATACTTTGGTTTCTGTAGAATGCGATCGGGCATGACTGAGGATACTGTGTAGAATCAAATTGTCTGTTGGGTCTTTTTTGATGATAGGTGTGTTTAAAGTTGCTTGAATAATCTCTGGATTTAATGCAATCATTTCGGCATTGTATGACATCAGAAAAATTGCTTCACGCAACCGTAATTCAATTTCATCTATTCGTTCGAGATAGTAAACTAATGACTCTTCTAGGTGAAGAGATAGAGATGCGACCTTTTCAGAGGTGACATCTCGCTTTGTTTCGCTAATTTGACGGCTTAGCTGTTCCTTAAAAGAGTTTTGTCGCTTCAACTCGTCCTCGAAAGCTGACCAAGCCTCCATATAACAAACGCTGGGTATGACTAACTGAACTGATGAGGACAAATCTCTGAGCAACATAATTGCTTCAGCCTCACGCCCTGTAGCAATACTCATCAGAAAGTTGGTCTCGATATATATAATTGCCACCTAATTCCACTCCTGATTTTGTTGTTCCACCTGCGAGTAATGGCAGCAAACCGATGGCTGATATCTGTTCTGATGCTGGAGGAATTTCGGATTTCCAGTTATAATCTAAGTCATGCAGCCACGATTCTATCAGGCCCCCAAGGGTACGTTCAGAGAGCCATTGACTGCTGCCAAAAGTCGGCATATAATAGCGACATATTTCACCAGTATTTAGAGTGCAAACAGGCTCCGATAAATTCACACCATCCCATTTGAAAATCAAAATTTGTTCCGCGTCAATAAACATAGCATAGGGAACGATCGCGTTTCTTTCAGACAGCTTAGCTAACACAGCTTTCAGCCAATCAATCGCCCGATCGACAATTTTCTGTTTTGCGTCTGCTTCTTGAGCCTGAATAATTTTAACCTCGATTAGCACGACTATGCGATCGTCCTTATCCAACGCGATGACATCCGCGTCTACAGGAAATTGTAATTCCCAGGTGTCAGTGTCCATGATTTCAGGCTTCCTAGCGATTTTGGATTAAAGAATTGACTCCACTATCAATTTTAGATTGTAGAGTTCTATTTTTTGCCCACCAAAACTACAGCATAGGCTGCAATTCCTTCCTCTCTCCCCACGGGGCCTAGCTTTTCGTTGGTAGTAGCTTTGATGCCGATTTGGTCTGGGTTGAGTTTGAGGATGGAAGAAAGCCGATCGCGCATTTGCTGAATATGCGGTTTCAGCTTGGGACGTTCTGCCACTACCACCGAATCAATATTGCCGATTTCCCAGCCTTTATCTAATATTAACTGATTGACTTGTGCCAGCAATACGAGACTATCAGCACCTTTCCATTTCGGGTCAGTGGGAGGGAAATACAGACCGATATCTCCTAAGCTGAGAGCTCCGAGCATCGCGTCCATGATAGCGTGGGTAAGTACGTCTGCGTCGCTGTGTCCTAATAAGCCTAATTCGTGGGGAATGTGGACGCCGCCGAGGATGAGGGGGCGATCTGGAACTAAGCAGTGAATGTCGTAACCGTTACCGATGCGGATGTTCATGGGATGTTTGAGCTTTGAGAGAGGTGTACGGGATGTTATTATTTCATAAGATGCACCATATTCTGTCTTAAATATTCATAGCTTGTTTGATGGGAATTTGTCTGACAAAAACTTGATTGCGGTTATTCTCTTATATTTGCTCAATCTGATGAAATTAAAACCATCTCATTGTTGGCAGCCGCCTCATGGAAGAAAAGAACTAAGAAATCTAGAACTGCCAGGAAAAACAGCCATGTTTCTTCATCCCATTCGTCTTCTTGAGCATAAATTTCTGTCTCCCTGCGCGCCTCGAACCTCGCACGTAAATCTTCTCTTTTAACTTGATGCAGAGCTTGACTGAGTTCTTTCACTTCAGTAGATGACAAGTAACGAACATAACCATAACCTGCCTCAAACTCGGTTGGAGTCCCGCCAAAGATTAACTTACTTAACGGGGGTTCAGCTTGGCTTTCGTCACAGGCAACCTCACCCGTTAGTAAATAATGAATCGCTTGCCATTCTTTCTCTAGAGAAACATGAGTTTTAGTTCGATCGATATTTCCTCTATAAACGCTTGCCATGTTTTGATATGGCACGCTCTCACCAGAGAAGAATTCTTCGGCTAATTCAGGATTGTTTTGAAGTTCAGCAAAGTTTTCTCGGGAGAGTCGTTTGTAATTGGTTGTAATACCCATGATTCTAGATTGCGAGAAAATCAGAATTATTGTCGCCCCGCTCGTTTTTCTTACCTGTAAGCAACGATTGCGATCGATACTACGAGTTTTACACAAATCAATCTTATTCTTTCCTTTCCTCCAACCACCGATCGTACAAATCCAGCCGGCGCGATCGAGTTCTTTCAATTTGCTGTTCCCTGCGCCAGCGAGCAATTTCCGCGTGATTACCAGACAGCAACACGTCGGGCACCTTCAATCCCCGAAAATCCGCCGGTCTAGTGTACTGCGGATAATCCAAAAGTCCGTCTTCAAAACTCTCAAACTTTAGCGAATCTTCCTTCGCCACAGTTCCCCGCAGCAATCGCAAAACCCCATTAATCAAAGCCAAAGCCGGAATTTCGCCCCCCGTGAGCACAAAATCCCCCAAAGACACCTCGCGAGTGACCAAATGCAGGACTCGATCGTCCACACCTTCATAATGACCGCAAATCAACACCAACTGATCGCGATCGGCCGCCAACTCCCGAAACATCGCCTGCTGCATCGGTTCCCCCTGGGGAGTCAGCAAAATCACATCTCGCCTCGGCAAAACCGGCAGCGACTCCACCGCAGCAAAAATCGGTTCCGGTTTCATCAGCATCCCCACTCCGCCCCCGTAAGGCTCATCATCGACTCGCTGGTGCTTGTCTGTGGTAAAATCGCGGGGATTGACAAAATTCACCTCAGCAATCTTTTTAGCTAAGGCTTTGCCCATCAGTCCCGACTCTAGGGGAGCCCGGAAAAATTCTGGAAATAGGGTAACAACGTCAAATCGCACAATTATTGGAATTTCATTGATACATCACCTCTAGTTTGACCTTTAGAGGGAGTTCAGTTTTCAGTAATTGCTTTATTCTTTATAATTTCTTATAATTTCTGAAAATTTTGGCAAGTTAAATTCTCTTCCTTTGTCGGCGGGCCGGTTTTGTACAAAAATAATCTGTTTTTCATGACAGCGACTGCAAGTAAACTCGCCCCCAAACAACTGCGGGATCGCGCGATCGCCGATCGCACCTCGCTGGCACCAAAAAATATTTATTCTTAAAAAGCCCCATTCTACCCACAGCCACGGCAAAATTGAATTTCACATCCAACAGAGGAAGACACACCATGCAGCAGTTGACATCTCAAGCCCTTGAACACAATATTCCCCCGCGCACAAAAACCTCGATTATGGTCATCGGGGGAGCCGAAGACAAAGTTCACGGGCGAGAGATTCTGAACACCTTTTTTTGCCGTGCTGGGGGTGCAAACGCTCGGCTGGCGATCGTTCCGTGCGCTTCGCGAGATCCCGAAGGAATTAGCAACCGCTACCGCACAATATTTGACGAAATGGGCGTTAGCGCAGTCAAAGTAGTAGACATCCGCGAACGGGAACAAGGCGAAAACCCCGTCTGGAAAGATTACTTAGAAGACTGTACGGGCGTATTCATCACAGGGGGCGACCAACTGCGGCTTTGTGGGCTGCTGGCGGACACCCCGCTGATGGAGAAAATTCGCAAAGAAACTCTCGAAGGCAAGATTACCCTCGCTGGCACCAGCGCGGGTGCTGCGGTGATGGGATATCACATGATTGCAGGCGGTGGGAGTGGCGCCCCGCCGAACCGCTCTTTAGTAGACATGGCAAACGGACTTAACATTATTCCTGAGATCATCGTAGACCAGCATTTTCACAACCGCAATCGCATGGCTCGCTTGCTGTCGGCTGTGGCTTGTCATCCCGATCGCATCGCTATTGGTATTGACGAAGACACCTGCGCCTTGTTTGAGGGAGACGATACTATGAAAATTCTCGGTAAAGGCACTGTGACTATTGTTGATTCTAGGGAAAATTTTTATACCAATGAATCTATGGTAGGAGCGACAGAACCCTTAAGTCTGTTCAATATGCGCTTGCACGTTCTGTGTCACGGAGATTGCTACAATATGCCCCAAGGCAAACCCATGCCATCGGGAGCGTGTTCCGAGTCTGGCTGGCCCCCCGAATGCCGCACAGCCAACTAAGGTAGAACATCTCTTGTCATTGATTCGGCAGAAATTAGGCGGCATTCCGGCCGAATCATGGATACAACAATAGAATAGATGCCGAAGCAGCCACGGTCTGACCCCAGGAGACCGAACCACAGAAAATTCTAGCTTCAGGCTTTGAGTTTTTGCTAGCCATGTACCTGTACTTGTTTTTAGCCGATCGCAGGGGCATGAATTTTAAATTGGGTAGCCCATAACTGGAAATTCACTCCCAAACTGTTCGCAGCGAACAGTCGATCGAGCAATCTAGATCGAAATTGAATAAATGCTCCAATTATCTATAAGATTTCGCGCCCCATACCCCTCTAACTGCCATGAAAATACTTAAAATCCAGACATTACGCGGCCCCAACTACTGGAGCATCCGACGCCAGAAACTCGTCCTGATGCGTCTGGATTTAGAGGAGTGGGCAGATAAAACCACAGCGGAAATTCCTGGATTCTATGAAGGGTTGATCGCCGCACTTCCGAGTTTGAACGACCATCACTGTTCTCCAGGCCATCAGGGAGGATTCCTGCAACGGGTCAGAGAAGGCACAATGATGGGACACGTAATCGAACACGTCGCCCTCGAACTTCAGGAAATGGCAGGAATGCCGGTCGGGTTCGGCCGTACCCGCGAGACTGCGACCCCAGGTATTTACCAAGTAGTAATCGAGTATCACAACGAACAAGCAGGTCGCTATGCAGCGCGGGCGGGCGTGCGGATGTGCCAAAGTATTGCCGATACAGGCACTTATCCAGCAGCCGAATTAGTCCAAGATTTGAGAGACCTCAAAGAGTTTGCTGCGTCGGCGGCCCTGGGGCCGAGCACGGAAACACTGATTAAGGAAGCAGAAGCGCGCGGCATTCCTTGGATACCTTTGAGCGCCCGGTTTATGATTCAACTCGGCTACGGGGTTCACCAAAAGCGGATTCAGGCAACTCTGAGCAACCGGACGGGAGTTTTGGGGGTAGAACTTGCCTGTGACAAGGAAGGTACCAAAAATATCCTCGCTAGCGCAGGCGTGCCGGTTCCCAGAGGGACGGTGATTCATTATTTGGACGAATTGCGCGGGGCGATCGAAGATGTCGGCGGTTATCCGATCGTCCTCAAACCCCTAGACGGCAACCACGGCCGCGGCATTACGATCGACATCAATTCCTGGGAAGCAGCAGAAGAAGCCTACGACTTAGCCAGCGCAGCATCAAAAACAAAAAGCGTCATTGTCGAGCGCTATTACGTCGGCCGCGATCACCGAGTATTGGTAGTCAACGGGCAAGTCATAGCAGTCGCAGAACGAGTACCCGCTAACGTCGTAGGTAACGGCAAGTCTACAGTAGAACAGCTTATTGAAGAAGTAAACCGCGACCCGCAGCGAGGAGACGGACACGACAACGTGCTCACCCGGATCACGATCGACAAATTGTCCCTGGATTTGCTGCAAAAACAAGGATACGCAATGGACTCCGTAGTGCCCGCCGGCGAAAGAGTATTTTTGCGCGCGACAGCAAACTTGAGTACCGGTGGAATTGCAGTCGATCGCACCGACGAAATCCACCCAGAAAACGTCTGGCTGTTTTCCAGAGTCGCCAAAATTATCGGTTTGGACATCGCCGGCATTGACGTAGTAACTCCCGACATTTCCCAACCCCTGCGCGATGTCAACGGCGTCATCGTCGAAGTCAACGCAGCACCGGGTTTCAGAATGCACGTCGCCCCAAGTCAAGGTTTACCCCGCAACGTCGCCGGCGCCGTCTTCGATATGCTATTCCCCTCGCCTCAACCCAGCCGGGTGCCAATTTTAGCGGTAACGGGAACCAACGGCAAAACGACAACCACTCGCCTGCTAGCCCACATTGTCAAGCAGACAGGTCAGATTACCGGCTATACAACTACCGACGGCACTTACATCGGCGATTATTTGGTCGAAACCGGAGACAATACCGGGCCGCAGAGTGCTCAATTGATTTTGTCTGACCCAACGGTAGAAGTGGCCGTGTTGGAAACGGCTAGAGGCGGAATTTTGCGATCGGGCCTCGGCTTCGATCAGTGCGATGTCGGCGTCGTCTTGAACGTCGCAGCCGATCACTTGGGAATTGGCGACATCGACACCGTGGAACAACTGGCCAAACTCAAAAGCGTCCTCGTCGAGTCGGTAATGCCCAAAGGCTATGCAGTTTTGAATGCAGACGATCCGCTAGTATCACAAATGGCGCAGCGTGTCAAGGCTCAAATTGCATATTTTTCCATGAACCCGGACAACGAACTGGTTGCCAAACATACCGCGGCGGGCGGGCTGGCAGCGATTTACGAAAACGGGTACTTGTCGATCTTAAAAGGCGATTGGACGCTGAGAATTGAGCAGGCTGTGAACGTGCCGCTGACGATGGGCGGGCGCGCGCCGTTTATGATTGCTAATGCTTTAGCAGCTTGTTTGGCGGCTTTTGCCCAAGGATTGAAAATAGAAGATATTCGCGCTGCTTTGTCAAGCTTCCAAGCATCCGTCGGTCAAACTCCCGGAAGGATGAATTTGTTTAATTTGGGCAGCTATCACGCTTTACTCGACTACGCCCACAACCCCCACAGCTACAAAGCTTTGGGCAGTTTCGTCCTGAATTGGCCGGGACGGCGGATCGGGGTAGTAGGTGCCCCCGGAGACCGGCGAGATGAAGATTTTGTCACGCTGGGCAAACTTTCGGCCGAGATGTTCGATCGTATCATTGTCAAAGAAGATATTGACAGGCGCGGCCGAGAACCCGGTGTTGTGGCAAAGTTAATTTGCCAGGGAATTGCTGAGGCGATTTCTGCAGGAACCGCAAACAAATCTCAAGTTGAATACGAGTTGATTCTCGACGAAACAACGGCCGTTAACAAGGCTTTAGACGAGGCGCCGGCCGGCAGTTTGGTAGTAATTTTACCTGAAGGTGTCAACAAAGCTTTGAGTTTAATTGAAGCCCGGAAACCGATTAAGGAATCTGTGGAAGTGCAAAATGGTTTAGATCGATCGAAGTCACAGGAAAGTTTAAAACCGACTGTTGTGAATCAAGGCTAAACTCTTAAGTCTCATTTAATTAATAGGTTGGGTTACTTGTGTTAAACCCAACCTATTTGTTTGAGAAATTACGTAATTCCTGATTTTCATGAAACCTGCTATACTTAAGAAAAACTTTGTAAATCTTCCTCAGATAGCTGAGCTATTTTCATTAAGGCTCTCAAGGTTCCAACTTTCAAATCTTGATTTCGGTGAACAGGAATTGACAAAATTTGTTCTAGTTCCGGGTTTTCATAGATATGATGACTGCCGGTAACTCTTTTCAAAACCCAACCTTTATGCTCTACTATTTTGCAAAGTCGCTTGCCCGAAATAGATTTCATACAGCAATTTCCACAACTCTATCTGTGGAGGCAATTGCTTCACGACTATTAGCAACTTCGAGCCAACCTTCAATAGCATCTTTTAAATTAATTATTACTTCTTCTATCGTTTCTCCTTCGGTAATGCAGCCGGGAAGCGCTGGAACTTCTGCCCAATAGCCACCTTCTTCTGCAGGATGTACGATCGCTCTAATTTTCATAGATTTATTGAGGTATTTTTGAAGCACTAAAGCCATAAAAACCGGGTTGCCAAGCAAAATCTTCGTTGTGAACGATCGACTTTAAGGCAGAAACCGGGTTTTTGACTCCGCCTGTATCTAGGAATATCGTCAAGTATATTATAGCAAATATCAATAGTAAAGCGTCCTAACCGCCAAGGGGGTTGCTATAAAGCAAAATCGCAAGATAAATCGAAAATTCAAACCGATCGAAGTATAGAATCAGGAAGAAGCAAGCAGCAGGATTGAAGCATGAATGAGGCCGATCGCACGCGAGTCGAAACATTCATTACGCGCTGGGCAGGTTCTAGCGGTAATGAACGCGCAAACTGCCAGTTGTTTTTTGCCGAAATGTGCGATGCGCTGGGAGTCGATCGCCCTTTTGATAAAGGCAGAATTCCCAACGATCCCTACTGCTTTGATAAAGATGTCAAAATTTTTCACCCCAGCGGCAAGGTGACTCCGGGGTTTATTGACTTTTACAAAGCCGAGCATTTTTTGATAGAGGCAAAACAGGGCGGAACAACGAGCAAAAAGGGAACGGCAAAGCGGGGGACAAATACCTATTTGCGAGAGATGGAAAAAGCGTTTGTGCAGGCAGTCGCCTATACCCGCAATCTCAGCAGCAAACCGCCGTTTTTGTTAACTTGCGATATTGGCGATCATTTTGAATTATGGATGGGTTTTAGCGGGGATTATGGCGGCTATGGGGCGCGGCGAGAAATTGGGCTAATTGAGTTGCAGAAAGCCGATGTTTTCGATTTGTTTGTGGATATTTTTAGCAATCCGCAGCAGCGCAATCCAGAGAAAATTGCGGCGCGGGTGACACGGGAAGTGGCGGCGGATTTGGCAGAGTTGGCGAAGCGGATGGAGGCGAATGTCGATCCGCAGCAAGTCGCCCAGTTTTTGATGCGCTGTATTTTCACCATGTTTGCTGAGGATGTGGGGTTGTTGAAAGAACATTTGTTTACGCAGGCGCTGGAAACGCGATGGATTCTCAATCCGAAGACGTTTAAGCCGGAGGTAGAGGCGCTGTGGGAGGCGATGAATGAGGGGACGAGTTTTGGCTTTCATGGCAAACTGTTGCGGTTTAATGGCGGATTGTTTGCCGAGTCGCAGGCGTTTGCGCTGACAAAGGCGCAGTTGGAAGTTTTGTTGCAGGCGGCGAAGCGGGATTGGTGCAATGTGGAACCGGCGATTTTTGGGACGTTGTTGGAAAGGGCGCTGGATTCGAGGGAACGTAGTAAGTTGGGGGCTCATTATACGCCGCGATCGTATGTGGAACGGTTGGTAAAGCCTGTGGTGATGGAACCTTTGGGCGATCGCTGGATTGCGGTACAAGCGGAGGTTAAACAGTTGCTCAACGCGGGGGAATCGGAACCGACTGCAAATCAAAGGAAAAAGGCGATATCAGTTTTAGAGGCATTTCTGACGGAGTTACAACAGGTGAAGATTCTCGATCCGGCGTGCGGATCTGGTAATTTCCTGTATGTGACATTGGATTTGTTGAAGGGGTTGGAATCGGAGGTGTTGCGACGCTTGGAGGATGTCACCGGATCGGCGCAGTTGCTGTTAGATATTGCTCAAGTTAATCCGAGTCAGTTTTTGGGAATTGACATTAATCGTAGGGCGGCGGCGATCGCAGATTTGGTGATTTGGATTGGGTATTTGCAGTGGCATTTTCGGCGGTTTGGCGATATTCCGCCGATCGAACCTGTGTTGCGGGAGTACAAAAATATTCAATGGGGGGATGCAGTGTTGGCCTATGACGGGAGGGAACCGGATGTGGATGCGACGGGGAAGGTGAGAACTCGCTGGGGTGGACGGATGATGAAAAGTCCGGTGACGGGGGAAAATATTCCCGATCCGACAAACCAAGTAACAATTTATCGGTATTTGAATCCGAGGGCGGCCGAGTGGCAAGAGGCAGATTATATTGTGTCGAATCCGCCGTTTATTGGGAATAAGAGAATGCGTGAGAGCCTTGATGACGGGTATGTTGAATGCTTGAGGAAGACTTACCCAAACTTGTCAGATACGGTTGACTTTGTAATGTACTGGTGGGAGAAGGCAGCAAATCTTGCCAAGTCGAAGAAAATTCAAAGGTTTGGCTTTATTACAACAAACAGTATTGTTCAATCATTCAATAGGAAAGTTCTAGACCAGTATGTCGGCGATAAACAAATATCTCTTTACTTTGCTATTGCCGATCATCCTTGGACAGATAGTAAAGATGGTGCTGCTGTACGTATTGCTATGACTGTCGTGACACCCGAACCGTCAATTTCAGGCTTTTTGATGAAAGTCAAGTATGAATCTCAGGGAGAAAATGAAAATGAAATTTTAAAATTTGAGGTAATTAAGGGATTGATTAATTCTGATTTGACTATTGGCCGTGATACAGTCAAAATGAAACCGTTAAAATCAAATGATGGAATCTCATTTCAGGGTGTTATTCCATTAGGCACAGGGTTTAGAATTGAAGAACATGATTTCCAACAGCTTGATTTAGACAAGCAGAATTTGCCGTCAGTCATCAGATCGTATGCGATTGGTAGAGATTTAGTTCAAAGTTTCCATAAAAAGTGGATTATTGATTTTTTCGGTCTATCTAAAGATGAAGCCTCTCAACAGTTTCCTCTATTATTCCAAAGGGTTCTAACAACAGTTAAGCCATTTCGAGATCAGCAAAATAGAAAATCAAATCGGGAGAATTGGTGGCTTTTTGGCGAGAAAAGACCAGGATTAAGAAAAGCTGTCAACAATTTGAATCGATTTATTGTCACGCCAGACACTTCTAAATTTAAGCCATTCTTTTTTGTTGATAGTGATGTTTTGCCGGATGTTCAGCTTTACACAGTCGCATCAGATGATGCCTGGATTTTAGGCATTTTAGAATCCTTAGTACATCAAAAATGGCTTAAAAAGATTGCACCGCGAATGGGCAAGGGAAATGATTTGCGATGGAAACCGTCAATTGTCTTCGACCCCTTCCCCTTCCCCGACCCCACCGATACCCAAAAACAAACCATCCGCGAACTCGGAGAACGCCTCGACAGCCACCGCAAACGAGTCCAAACCACTCACCCCGAAGTCACCATCACCGGGATGTACAACCTCCTCGAAAAACTCCGCCAAGGCGAACCCCTCGACGACAAAGACAAAGCCTTCAAGCAAAAAGCCCTAGTCTCCACCCTCAAACAAATCCACGACGAACTCGATGCCGCCGTATTTGCCGCCTATGGTTGGGAATCCACCCTCACCGACGACCAAATCCTGGAAAACCTCGTCACCCTCAACGCCCAACGCGCCGAAGAAGAACGCAACGGACTCATTCGCTGGCTGCGTCCCGACTACCAAGCCCCAGGCGAAACCTACGTGCAACCATCCCTTGCAGGCATCACCACGGAAACCGAAACCTCGATCGCCCCCACGGAACAACAACCCTTCCCCAAAACCCTCAAAGAGCAACTTTGGGCCATCCGCGACTTATTCCGCACCCAAAGCGGCGAATGGACAGCCGCCCAAGTCACCGCCCATTTCAAAGCAGCCAGCCGCAAACAAAAAGTCATTCTCGACTGTCTGGAAAGCCTCGAAGATTTGGGTGTTTTGCTCAGTCATACTGAAAATGGGATGACTTTCTGGCACCTGGCAGAACTTTAGAGGGTTGCGATTGTTATTATGAGCTTATCCAGCAAGAGGTTATCTAATGCTAGAAACCACCATCCTAGAAACCTTGGTCAAGTTGCCAGATTCCCTGAAACAGGAAGTTTTGCACTATGTAGAATTCTTGGCTGCAAAATATGCAAATAATGAGGTTGCCGTAAATCCTCCTCAAAAGAAACGTCAAGCCGGGATGATGAAAGGCACGTTTGTCTTACCGCTTGCTGATGATTTTGATGCACCATTAGAGGATTTGCAGGAGTATACGGAATGAGTGCATTGCTCCTCGATACTCACACTTTTATTTGGTTTTCAGAAAATGCTCCTAACCTATCAGTTACCTTGAAGGAGCAGATTGAAGCCGCCGATATAGTCTATTTGAGTATTGCCAGTCTTTGGGAAATTTCCATCAAAATCAGCATTGGTAAACTGACACTGCAAGCAGACTATGCAGACATCGAAGCTCAGTTACCTGCTGCTGGCATCTTATTACTGCCAATTTCCTTTGCGGATACTGTACAGGTTCGCAATCTACCATTCCACCATCGCGATCCATTCGATCGCATTTTAATTGCCCAATCCATTAATCATGCTTTAGTTTTAGTCAGCCGCGATGAAATATTTGATGCTTATGCTGTTAAAAGACTATGGTTATAAACTAGATTATTATCGCCAATGGCATTGACCCGATCGATCGTAAAAGAGTAAAATAAATTCTAGAGTTAGGCTCAAAAATTTTCCATGCCTCCCGAAGAAATCCTCCTACAATACGGGCGCGAACTTGCCCCCGCCGATCGCGCAAAAGTCCTTCAGTTTACTCAAGCTCTAGCGCTCAAATCTTCACCTGAATTTACCCCCAAAACACAACTCGGTCAAACCTTGTGGAAACTTCGCCAACGGGCGATCGCCAACGGTATGGAACTTCTCAATGAAGTTGAGTTAGAGCAAGAAATTGCCGATCGTCGAGGTGGCTACGGTGTCTGGTAAACTAACTTATCTGGATCTCTATTCCATTTGCAAATACTCCAAAACCAGCAGCCGCAAATAGTCTAGCATTCGGATATAAGACCGCATTTGAAGATAGCCCGATCGCGTCTCATCATAAAACTGAGCGATCGCAGAACGATCGAACACCCGAAGCTGATGTAAGTCTGCGATCGCTTGCTCGCGATTCTCAACCTCTGCGCGCTCCTCAATCTGACTAGCATAACCGCGAATGCTTACTGTTACTAACTCCAGCTCCTCCAGAAACGAAAAATCTTCCTCGGAACCAAGATACCTCTGAGATATCTCTTTGCGCTCGGATTTAGTGTTTTGATAATCAACCGTTAATTGTGCCAAAAGTAGGACAATAATATCTTTATTTATCATAGCTTTCTAGGCAAGAATCGGCTTTTAGGTTTTAACTACCGCCCACTGAGTCACCGGCGCAAGCGGCTTCCAACCCTGAAAAGAACCGATCGCCCCTACTCGCTGAATCCCAATTCTAATGAGTTCCCCGCCATAACGATCGTGCCATTGCAAAACTTTAAACTCGCTCTCAACTGTCACCGCATTAACAACTAATCGGCCGCCTTCACCTAAAGCATTCCAGCAAGTTTCCAGCACAGCTTCTGCGGTGACACCGCCGCCGATGAAAATAGCATTCG
Organism: Microcoleus sp. B4-C2; assembly: GCF_036705265.1. Lineage (NCBI taxonomy): Bacteria > Bacillati > Cyanobacteriota > Cyanophyceae > Oscillatoriales > Microcoleaceae > Microcoleus > Microcoleus sp. B4-C2. The sequence continues at coordinate 1,774 of NZ_JAUBUB010000052.1, read as the reverse complement.
GTTGAGGCAAATTTGTCAGGGCTTCCGGCGCTGATCCCGCCACAATTTCGAGTTCGGGAACGCCGAAAGTCGAGGCATTTTCGGCGATGTATTGCAGTCGAGTTGGGTGGCGTTCGATCGCGATCGCCCTGCACCGAGGATGACTCCGCATCCATTCGATCGCGATCGAACCGCAGCCCGCACCCACATCCCAAAGCAACTCTCCGGGAATCGGTGCTAACGTTGACAGAGTAACGGCTCGAACCTCCCGCTTGGTAAGTTGTCCGTCGTGGCGATATCCAGCATCCGGCAAACCCGCAGTTCGGGGGAGGATAAGAGTTTGTCGATCGGCTGCAACTGCGATCGCGATCGTGTTCAAATCAGCCAAATCCGCTGCATTCCAGGCTGCTGCGACCCCCTCGCTCCGCCGTTCCGATCCCGATCCCATCCGCTCGAACACGGTCATCAAACTGCTGCCAAACCCCCGCTGTGTCAACAATTGGGCAACTTTTGCTGGCGTGTGTCTGTCAGCGCTCAACACCAGCAAGCGCGCTCCCGGCGACAAAGCAAGGGCGATCGATGCGATCGGGCGATTTGTCAAACTGAAAGTCTCAACTTGGGCTAGTGGCCAACCCAAACGGGCGCAAGCAAGACTAAAAGCCGATGCAGCGGGAATCACAGTCATTTCTGAAATGGGAATCTGGCGCGACAGTGTTACCCCAATTCCGTGACACATCGGATCGCCGCTTGCGAGCACGCACACAGACTGTCCTCGGCGGCGGATGATTTCATCGACTGTTGCTTGTAGCGGCGAAGCCCAAACCAATTTTTCGCGGGTGTCGTCGGTTGGTAGCATTGCTAGGTGACGGGCGCCACCAACAACGATTTGAGATTGAGAGAGGAGGGTAGAGGCGATCGGGCCGAGCCCCGAAAGTCCATCTTCGCCAATCCCCACCACCGAAAGCCATTTGTGCATTGAATCCTTACCGCTAATCTCGTTTCCGGCTGCATTGGAATCATCAAACTCGATCGTCATCACTCATTAGTTATTAAGCTGTTCTGCCTTTAAATTGTATGTCAAAAAAAATCAAAGTCTTGTGGTGTGGGCGTCTCGCCCGCCCAAAAAATACAATTTAGATGCCCAACAGCTTAGTTATTAGTTATTAGTTATTAGTCGTTAATCATATGATTTCCGCTAGAAAAACCAGAATAAAATTGATTTATAGTGAGGAATTCAATCCTCATCAGACTCGCTGGGAATGAATTATTGACTACAAAATTTATAACTGACATCTTGCACAATTCTCAATAACACGCATCTTGCCTGTTCCACAAACAGTACATCTCTTCTTGTGAGGTCGGCATCCTGTCCGCCCGTGAAACACTTATTAATAATAGTGCAAGATGTCAGTTCTAACTCATATGTTGCACCATTCTCAATAATCCTTTTATGAACAGGCAAGATGCCTGTTCCACAAGAAAATTTATCTCTTGTGGAACAGGCATCTTGCCTGTTGCTGACAATGGTACAAGATGTGAGTTATAACGCTTATTTTACCGAACTAGATATGTGAATAAAGTATAAAAAAATCTTTTTTTCCCAAACAAAAAGCGCCCCTATTTCTAGGAGCGCTCTTTGTCTATCAAAAACTAAAACTTAGCCATTGATGGAAGGAGCAACCAAAGCTACAGGAGTGACTTCACTAGCAGCCAAGTCGAGTGGGAAGTTGTGAGCATTGCGCTCGTGCATTACTTCCATACCCAAGTTAGCGCGGTTGATGACATCAGCCCAAGT
>NZ_JAUBUB010000051.1:0-46718 GCF_036705265.1 Microcoleus sp. B4-C2 | reverse complement strand
ACGAAAATTCAGCTAAACTCGTCAGAAAGATTGGTCTGAGTTATGAAAGTGGCGGGGGAACTCCGTCACTCAAAAAATCCTTTGAAAAAAAGGAAAAAGAAGCCTGCGGTCTAACTGTACCCAGTTGACCGTCAGGTTAGTTCACGGAAGTTGAGATGATTGCGACGCTAGCGGGAGAGCCCTTTTACACAAAATTTGACTATCAGGTGATTGAGCGGTTTGAAATTTCTCTCCCAAACAGTCAGTTTCTCCCCGTTGTCCGTATGTTTAAGAGCTTGGAGCGCAGCCCGTAAAATATGAGGCATAATAAAATCAGTTTCGGTTAAATGCGATGGTAAATCAATGAGATGACAAAAAAAGCCAATAATTATCAGCCATGTCAATAAAAGTAGAAGTCGTCCCGCACGATCCAAATTGGCGAAGCGCCTTTGAAAGTGAGTCGAAACTGATTGCACTTGCACTTAGGGACAATGTGGTTGCTATACATCACATTGGTAGCACAGCGATTCCACAAATTCATGCAAAGCCGATCGTCGATATGTTAGTTGAGGTTAAAGATATTCTTAAAATCGATACACATAGTTCAGAAATGGAGGCATTAGGTTATCAAGCAATGGGTGAGTTTGGGATATCCGGTCGTCGTTATTTTCGCAAGGGTAGAACCCACCACATTCACAGTTTTGAAGTTGGTTCACCGCAGATAGAGCGCCATTTAGCGTTTCGAGATTATATGATTACCCATTCTGAAGCCGCGCAGGAATACAGCGAACTAAAGAGAAAACTTGCCCAAAAATACCCTGATAATATTCAGGCGTACATGGACGGAAAAGATGGGTTCATTAAAGCAATGGATCTGAACGCTGCAAAGTGGCGAGCATCTCATTAAAATTATGATATTGGAAGTGGCAATTCTTGATTTTAAACCTAATATGACGGGAGCAACATAACATATGAGTGATATCGGTCTCACACATATCGCACTGCCCGTTTCAGATGTCGATCGCACTATCGAATTCTACTCCAAGTATGCTGGAATGCAGGTCGTTCACCGCCGCATCGATGCAGAAACTGGTGTTGCTGTGGTCTGGCTCTCCGATCGCACTCGCCCTTTTGTAATTGTGCTAATTCAAACAGACTCCGTACATCCCGTTCTGTCTCCCTTGGCACACCTGGGAGTAGGTTGCAAAAGCCGCGAATATATGGACGAACTCTGCGACAAAGCACGTCAAGAAGGCGTGCTGCTTGAGGAACCAAAAGATGCTGGATATCCGATCGGCTACTGGGCTTTTTTGCGAGACCCGGACGGTCAATCGATTTTAGATTTTAGATTTTAGATTTTAGATTTACTTGCGCGAGATAAATGCGGGGGCTCTTCTGATTTTCGATTTTCGATTTGGGATTGATTCCACGGATAAATCACGTGGCGGGTACCACCTTTGAAATTCGCTTGTCACACGCTGGAACTATCCTACGGGCAAGAAATCGGATTTACAGTGGAGAAAGCTACTTAAAGTTATAATAAACAAATCGCCCTTCAAACCCGATCGTTTCTCATCTGGAAATAGACTGGAGAATCAAATGACTGCAGCAATCATCGCACCACCCAGAAAAGAATCACCCCTTCTGTTTGAGGGACTCACTTGGAGAGAGTTCAAAGCAGTTGAGCAATTGTTAGACCGTCCAGGATATCGACTTTCTTTCCTGGATGGAGTTTTGGAGATTAAACTAATGCCTGGAGAACCCCACGAAACCGTTAAGAAGAGAATTGCCGGATTGTTGGAGCTTTACCTGCTGATGGCGGGGTTTGACTTTACTCCCACTGGCTCAATGACTCTGGAAAGTGAAACGGGAAAAGTCAAGCGAGAGGCGGATGAATCTTATAAACTTGCTCCTGGTCGCAGGCTACCCGATTTGGCGATCGAGGTCGTGTTTTCCAGTGGTGGCATCAACCAACTGGAGGCATACAAGCGGCTGAAGATAAAGGAAGTGTGGTTCTGGGAAGATGGATTGTTAGAGGTTTATCACCTGCGGGGAGAGGGCAATACACTTCATTATGAAAAGGTTTCCAGTAGTGAGGAGGTGAAAGGGATCGATTTGGATTTGTTGTTGCGCTGCATCAATATGGTGAATCATGTTGATGCAGTTAAGACTTTTCAACAGGCACTCCAAAAATAGCTGGGATTAAGAGACTTCTCCAAAAAAGCAGGTTTTGAACAGGCAGGATGCCTGTTCCACGATAATTATGGGAGATGTCTAATAGATCATCGCGCACCCTTTAACCACCTCTGTTTGCATCTCAATATCCGCAATAAGCAATGGAAAATACCAAATGACACAAGTTGTAATTGTGGGATCTGGGCCAACTGGTGCGGCACTTGCTTTGCTGCTGGTGAAACGAGGTATTGCTGTAACCTTGGTTGAGGCGGCAAAAGATGCCTACCGAGTGTTTCGCGGTGAAGCGTTAATGCCCAGCGGATTGGATGCGATCGCACAAATGGGCTTATCCACAATGCTAGAAGGTGTTCCACACCGACAAATTGATGCCTGGGAGTTCGTTGTGGGCGATCGGCAACTATTTCGAGTTGATGAGCCAATGGGGTCAAATCGACCTTGTACACTGGTATCGCAACCGCCTTTGCTAGAAACACTAATTTCAGAAGCTCAGTTGCATCCAGAATTTGAATTTATCCCAGGTGTTCCCGTAAAAGATTTACTGTACAGCGACGATCGCATTGCGGGTGTAAAGCTAGGAGATGGGCGAGAGATTCCTGCTGCACTTGTGATTGGTACAGATGGTAGAAACTCGGTTGTACGACAACGTGCAGAATTAGAGTTAGTAAAACAGCCGAATAGTATAGATGTTCTGTGGTTTAAACTTGCCGCTCATCCTCGGTTTGTGGCGGATAATGTATTTTATTCTATCCTGAATGGCGGTAGCGGATTTAGTGTCTTTCATGGGGCAGAATCTGGAAAACTTCATCTGGCTTGGGTGTTATCGGCAGATGACAAAACCGATTGGAAACACACAGATTGGGCAGAAACTTTCGCATCGCTATCTCCTGCGTGGATGGCAGAACATTTCCGCAACTGTGCCGATACGATCGAATCTCCGATGCGATTATCTGTTGTGGTTGGTCTTTGTCCGCGCTGGCATCGGCCAGGAATCATACTTTTGGGGGATGCTGCACATCCCATGTCTCCGGTTCGCGCTCAAGGAATTAACATGGCGTTCCGCGATGTAATTGTTGCCGCCAATCACCTTGTACCTTTATTGAAAGCAGGGGCTAATTACGAGGATATTGACTTAGCATTATCGCGGATTCAGGCAGAACGCGAACCAGAAATTATTCGCGCCCAACAACTGCAAGCACAAGAAGCGTGGAAAGGCGAACAACTGCGAAAAAATGGATTATTGCGTTTATTGATGATGCAAACTGCTCCGTTTTTGGGTGAAAAAATTAAACAATTTTGGGTAAAAGGACAGTATGAATTGCGTCAAGGAGTAACAGAGGTAAAATTGGTTGTGTGAAAAGAGGAAATTAAAACTTAGGAGAAGATTTTATGCGATCGACAAATATCAAAGGACCGATCGGCACTATTCACATCATCGAAGCCAGCCCCCCTGTCACGGCTGGGGAGTCGGAGTCGCTGCCGGTGGTGTTCGTGCACGGTATGACGGTTTCTGCGAGCATCTGGGAGGCGCAGTTGGCGCGTGTAGCCCGTACCCGACGCGCGATCGCCCTTGATATGCGGGGACACGGTGATTCTGCACCGCCGGAGGACGGCAACTATGCGCCCGCCTCCTGTGCAGCGGATGTTTTCGCGGTACTGGATGGGCTGGGACTCGATCGAGTGGCGATCGTCGGGCACAGTTTTGGTGCTTGTATTGCCCTCGCCACAGCAGCCAGCGCACCGCACCGCATCGCGCAGTTAATCCTGGCAGACCCACCTGGAGATTTTACCAAGGTGCCTGCAGAAGTGCACGAGGAACGCATCGTCCCCTACCAGAGGGCTCTGGAGACGGATGATTGGCGGGCTGCTGTGGAAACCAGCTTTAACGAGGCGCTGACAGGAAGCAGGGCCCATACGCGCGATCGGGTTCTCGCTTGGTTAGCGGCGACTCCACAGGATTGTCTGTCTGGAATGTCTCGCGGGATGTTTGCCTTTGATGCTGTTGATAATCTCGATCGCTACCTAGCAGCCCCTGGAACACGCGCCCACGCCATTATTGCTACCTCAAACACTTTTCCGTTCAGCCTCCACATCCTCCGTCCCACACTTACCACAACTACGATCGCCGATACCGGACACTGGCTGATGCTGGATGCGCCAGAGCCCTTTGCTAGGGAACTTGATATCTGTTTGGAAGGTGTTTAATATAGAGACAAAATCTGTTAGTTTTACCACAATTCATCAAGAGTTAAGTTGTGGGGGTTTTTGAGGATGAAGGCGTTATTGTCTTTTATTAAGTCACCGCTACAGAGAATCGGTAAGCGTTCTTGATAAGCTTTAATCGCCAGGATATAATCTTTGTCTGCGAGTGAAGTTTGAATTTTCCGCAATTTGTCAGCTACCAGGCCGAGTAGAGTAATTTCGCCACTTAATTTTTGGGTATTTGGGGTGTGAACTTGCATAACAATTCCCTGAATAATCGTGTTGGGAATGCTTGTAAGTAGTTCGCTTAAAATTTCAATTTGAGGGCGATTTTCTGCGTTTTCTAGGGTTTGGATTGCCTCGCGGATGCGGGCTGCATAATCTCCGAGGTTTTCCCGCTTAGGTAGCAATATTTCAAATTCTTCTGCATCGGCTGTTGGTTTGTGCCAAAGTGTGGCATTATCTAAAAAAGGTTGGTCTTCATGCCAGCCGTGAGTTTGTAAGTAATTTCTCAGTTGATTTAGCTCGATTGTTTCGAGAGTTTGGCTATCTTTTACGGTGACTTTCATGGTTGAACTCCTTGGCTAATTCCCTCCATAATTGACTGAAGGGTGGCGACTGTAAATTGGTTGGTTCTGGAGATGGCGACGGTGACAGCGTTTGTGTTTTGTGTTTTTGGCTTTCCCCGCAGCGATATCCAATATCCGCAGTTTCTGATGCAGAGTTCTGTTTCCGACTGGGTTAACCAGTCTTCCGGTGTTTCGGGGATTAAAACGACAACTAAAATTCGGGGAATGGCGAAGTCATCCATTCTTAAGTCGTCGTAGTTTTTGAGCTTTAGAGGGTAGCGGATGGAGCGATCGTCTTGGATATCTCTTGATGTAGATTTTAACTGCAATTCTAAGCGAGGTGCTCTGATGGGGCCAGTCCCGCCTTTCGCAGCTACTCCCCAATCCACGCTGTCATCGTCTACGAATGGTTTGTAGAGGGAATAGCCGGCAACGGTGGTGACAGCTTGCAGGTAGATGTTGCTGAATTGTTCTTTTTGTTGGTTAATGTCCACTTCAATGTTTTGGCGATTAAATCTAAACCATATATTCTTGGGTTAATACCATAATTCGCTGGCTTGAAGATCAGCCTTTACCCAATCGACAGGCTGTGAGGTTTGATTTCTGATTATTGGCTGGTATGTACGATCATACCCAAGCATCTTAAAAACAATGCGTACCAGAATATCGTATAAATGATAAGTAATTCTTACAACATCATGTATATCGTATGTTTTTTCTTGGAAGCTAAAGTCACCCGTATGCACTGCAATTCCACGATATCTAGCCAGAACACTGCTCCAATGAGTCCTTCCGTCAGCTCGTGGGTTACTTTGATAGTAGGCATCAATAATGTCAGCATCATGTAAACCCAAATGCTTTAGTAAGTCAGTTACAGCTAGACCGAAATCCCTGTCTATGTTGCTAGAGTTAATCGTTTTATCAGCAATTTTGTTAAGTAATTTGCTTTGCCCTGAATCACTTGCAGCTTGTGCCAGAGAACGAATCTCTTGTGCCGCAGACCTAAGAGTTTTTTTGACGAGAACCTTATAATCATCATCTAAGCCAAGAAGTAAATTTTGTGTGTCTAGCTTATAGTGCTGACATAAATAATCGAAGGCTCGACAAATTTTATTTAGCTTGTCTTCAATAGTAAGGCTATCTGAACTGCTTTGAACTAGGTCAAATATTACAGAACCTAAAGGTTCTTTTCCATAATGCGTTGAAGACTGAGCGCAGGTGAGTAAATAGCCAGTTCCCTGATTATATTGTTCCGAAATAGTTGTGTGTCCTCTTGAAAATTTTGGCTGACCGAATCTGTTATGGATACGTCGGACAAGCCCACCATTAGCATCTCTAAATTCAATCCAAGGAATTCCTACCTCAGAACCAGTAGCAAGACTCAGTAAAGGGAGAAGACCGAATGGTAGCCAGTTCGTCAATTTATCTATGTCAATGGATTCAGAGCCAACTTCCCCAACCATTACCGCTGTGATTGTACGTTGCACCTGACCAGAGTACAGCTTTTCTTTACGTTCCTTAAAATCAAGCAATTTTTGAATAAATCCCTTAGTTCCTTTGAAATCAAAGACAAGTAAACGATGAATATTGAAAAAAAGCTTCCTGAATAATGGTGTCCATGTAGTATTCTCTGCATCGTCAAGCCTGGGAAGAATACGCAGGGGATGGCAATCAAGCTGTGAATTGAGCTGAGTAAAATCTGAGATTAAGTTAAATATTGGAAATACCCAATATTTAGGAATTTCAGCATTTATATTGTCAAAAGATGAAGGAACCAAATAAAATTCAACTCTCGTGTTATCCCCGCCCAAACCACTGATAGGATTGTATACTATACTTCCTTGTGCGGAATAGGTTCCATCAGGAGTATTGACAGTTAAACTTTTGCAAGGGTTGTTTGCAAAACGATTTGTAGAAAAGAAATTACCCTCTTCCTCGGCGGGATCTGCATTAAATAATTCTATATAATTAAAGCTAAGGGGCTGTTCAGTATGGTACTTAGCTACGTTCATTTCAATACTGGAATTACCAAATTCATCAAAGGAAATTTTAACCCTTCCTTCAAGAGATCCTTTAGGATTTTCAAACTCAGCCCGTCCTTCTCCTTCATAATCAATGTTGGTTAAAAACCAATTGTTATGGACACCCTTATTTTTTTTAGTGGAACTCATGTCATGACTCCTGGCATTTCTTATAAGTATTTAAATAGATTTAACTTTAAAAACTTTGGGTGATTTTACATCAAAAATAACTGCATCTTTTGGACTTTCTCCTAATTTATTCTATCTGAGTAACTAACAGATTTCGACTCCATCCTTGCTCGATAGTATAGCGAATGTACCACTCGCGGTCAACAGGATATTTCACAGCCTCCAGAATGCGGAGATTCCGTCCCCAAGGAATTTGTGCAAGCACCTCTTGCACAAGACGATCGCCAGAAACCTAGTTTTTTTCCCACTTCCCCGTCAAATGCAGCCTCTTCTCGTCCAAACCCTCCTCATCCTCCAATGCCTCCGCCTCCGCCCCCACATACCTCTCAGGGGTTAAAATATAACAGTTACCGTTTTGCTTTTTTGTTGTCTTTTGACTCCGCACCAGTGCTACATCTCTTCTGGAAAGTACATTTGCAGCAAATCTGCCCCGCCCTAACCCAACCGGCCTAACTTCTCCAGAACTTAGGTAACAAGCACCTAAAGTATGATGCGAAACTCTGGCTAAACTCTTATTCTATAAATCGATCGGGCATTAAACCGATATCCACAATCGCCAAGATTTATCGCCAAATTTTAAATTTTTCCGGCGAAAACTTGCTATTTAATGAATAAGACTTTAAGATCCAGCAATGTAAATCAAAATCTCAATGAGCAGCCCTGCAAGCACGAACCCGAAATGGGTCGCAAGTGCCAAAAAGCAGCAAAAGCTACCTTTTTTAACTCTTTCAACAGCAAAGCATTGGCAAACAAACCAGGGATCGACGGTTGGCATCTTGGAACGAATGCTTTGCTAGCAATACTACAAATGTATCAAAACTTATCTGCCAAAATTTAGCCCGAACAGATGCCTAGCTGAAACTCTTGCTGCGTAAGGTTTCAGTTTCTAAATAGGCTGGTTTTATTGTCTTTAACTACTTGAGGATTCGATCGCATGGTTTCGATTTCTACTACTCAATCCGATGTGCTACCTTTGTCTTCGTCAACCGTAACGGCTGCAACCCAAAGCAGTGCGGCGACTGCAACTGGGGTGTGCGTGACGGTTCACGGTCACTTTTACCAGCCACCCCGGGAAAACCCTTACCTGGACGCGATCGAACGCCAAGCCAGCGCCTCTCCAGCCCACGACTGGAACGAACGCATTGACATCGAGTGCTACCGCCCGAACGCCTTTGCCCGCATACTCAACGATCGCGGCGAAGTGGCGGGGATCGTCAATAACTACGAGTATATGAGCTTCAACATCGGGCCGACCCTGATGAGCTGGCTCGAACGCTACGACGCGGAAGTCTACCAGCGGATTCTGGAAGCCGATCGCAAAAGCTGTCAGCGGCTCAACGGTCACGGCAACGCGATCGCCCAAGTGTACAATCACATCATCATGCCCCTCGCTAACGAGCGAGACAAATACACCCAAATTCGCTGGGGGATCGCAGATTTTCGCTCCCGGTTCGATCGCGATCCCGAAGGAATGTGGCTCGCCGAAACCGCCGTAGACTACGCCACCCTCGAAGTTTTAGTCGCTGAAGGCATCCGCTTCATTGTCTTAGCCCCCTCCCAAGCCGAACGCTGCCGCCCGCTAATCGGGCAAAACCACGAAGGGGAACATGGGCATAATTCCGAATGGCACGAAGTCGGCGGGGGTCAAATCGATCCGACTCGCCCGTACCGCTGCTATTTGAAGCCGGAAATGCGGTTGATGGCTGACCACCAACTCTCGCCGCTGAGCACTCACTATTTTGGCCGCCAGCACTCCCAAAATTCCGAAGCCCCACCTGCCAACACTCCCTACATTGATATCTTTTTCTACGACGGCCCGATCTCGCGGGATATGGGCTTCAATGACGTTCTCAGCAGCAGCCACCACTTGGTCGGGCGCTTGGGTCAAGCAGTGCGGGGAGACCACCGACCGGCTCAATTAATCTGCGTGGCGACGGACGGTGAAACTTTCGGCCACCACAAACACAGTACGGAAAAATGCCTCGCCTACGCCTTCACAGAAGAGTTTCCCCGCCGAGGCTGGACGGTGACGAATTTTGCTCATTATTTAAGTCAAAATCCGAGCGCTTGGGAAGTGGAACTCAAACCCGTGACGGCCTGGAGTTGCTCTCACGGGGTCGATCGCTGGCAAGATGATTGCGGCTGCGGTGGTGGCGGCGGATGGCACCTCAAATGGCGCCGCCCTCTGCGGGATACTCTGAATTGGCTGCGCGATCGACTGATTCCGATTTACGAAGAAGCAGGGCGCAAGCTGTTGTGCGATCCCTGGAAAGCCAGAGATGAATATATTGAGGTGATCCGGGATCGATCCCCCAGTAATGTTGACAGTTTCCTCCAACGCCATCAAGTGCGCCCCCTCGATGCCGGAGAACAGGTGGACGCCCTGCGACTGCTGGAAATGCAGCGCCACACCCTGTTAATGTTCACTAGCTGCGGCTGGTTTTTTGAAGAAATCTCGCGGCCAGAAGGCGTGCAAATTCTGCGCTACGCGGCCCGGGCGCTCGAATTGGCGGGGGAAGTTACGGGTATCCAGCTAGAAAAGGATTTTGTCGCTCAACTAGCCCTCGTACCCAGCAACGTTGAGTATTTCCAAACAGGGGCCGAAGTTTACCGCAAACTCGTGGTAACAGCCCAAATTAGTCTCAAACAGGTGGCCGCCCACTACGCGATCAGTTCTCTGTTTGCCAAATATCCCCGCGAACAGCGAGTTTACTGCTATCAGGCCCAGCAGGAAGATTTCCAAATTCAGCGCATGGGCTCGATGACTCTGGCTGTGGGTCAATTGCAGTTAACCTCGGAAATTACGCGGGAAACAGAGGTTTTTGTGTTTGCTGCGTTGCACCTCGGCGGCTGGGACTTCCACTGCTGTATTCAGCCTTTTGGCAGCCGCCGGTCTTACACTATGCTCAAAGAGCGGTTGTTTGGAGTTATGCAAGAAGCTTCGGCAGCCCACGCCATTCTGGAAATGGTGCGGCTGTTTGGGGATCAGTCCTTTAGCTTGCGGGATTTATTCGCTGAGGAACGCCACCGGATCGTGCAGTTGCTGAGTCAGGAAAATTTGACTCGGTTGGATCAGCTTTACACTCAGGTTTACCGCGAAAATTACGGGGTGATGATGGCGTTCCACCGCGACGAGTTGCCGGTGCCGGTAGAGTTGCAGGTGGCTGCTGAGGTGGCTTTGGGACACCGCTGTTTGACGGCGGCCAAGGCCCTGGAATTGGAAACCGAGGATGTGGAACCGCTGCTGGCCGAAATTGAGGCGATCGCCACTGAAGCCGGCCATCTCCGCTGTCGGTTGAACGTTCCCGAAGTCAAGGAAATTTTGGAAAAGATGGTTTGGCGATCGCTAGACAGGCTGCTGCAAGCAGGATCGGGTGTGGAAGATCGCTCGCCTGTCCAGTTGGAAGCTGAGATCCGCACGATCGAGCGTTTGATCGCTGTGGGCGATCGGCTGAGTCTGGGTTTGTGTCTGGACAAATCCCAGGAACTGTATTTCGATTCTCTGTACAGTCAAATTGTGCCTCTGTGTTTGGGCTGGCTGCAGCGGCAAGAGGCTTCGGCGGGCGAAAATGCGGTGGCTGCTGTTGCCTTGGAGATTGCGGGTTCAGGCGGCGGCTGGGAGTTGTCTTCGATCCGGCAGTTGCTGGAGTTGGGTCAAACCTTGGCTGTTGATGTTGAGTGTTGGTTAAAGCAGTTAAGTTAATCGTTTCTCGATTAGCCAACCAAATCAATTCCCGCCCTTGAGAATCCGCCCGATCGAGCTTGAAATGCCGATCGGGCCTACGGGTTCAACCGAGAATCGATCGGTCTTGCGACTTCCCGGTAGCGCGGCGGGCGATCGAAGCACCGACAGAGAACCGCCAATTTTGTTTAAGTTTTCGCTCTACTTATGTGGGAAGATAAGAAGGCTGTCGGCAAAGCGTACAAGTGTTAAGCACCCGTAGGCTTTGCAGAGTTTTGAAGAGAGAACACTAAATATAAGTCTATGAAAGTTGGCGATCGCGTTTGCATTAAAAACTCTGTTGTTGTCTACCACCATCCTGAAAATCGCAGTCAACCATTTGATATTAAGGGTATGGAAGGAGAAGTCGTGGCGATCGTTCACGAATGGCACGGCAGACCTGTCAGTGCTAATTGGCCGGTTCTAGTACAATTTGACAAAAAATTTCGAGCTCACTTCAAAGAGGATGAGGTCGAATTGATATCTTCGGAAGTCTAGCTGTCTCAAAAGTTGAAGCCGGAGCCAAAAGACAATATCAAATCCGGTCAGTCGATTTTAGATTTTAGATTTTAGATTTTAGATTTACTCCACAGATGAATCTGGAAGCTTAAACTAATATCTAAAATTTTGTGATAATCGCGACTCCTGTCGGAAAGCAATTATCCGTTTTTGGGCGGGGGTCATTCGATTTTAGATTTTAGATTTTAGATTTTGGATTGACTTGCGCGAGATAAATTCGGGGGACGCAAGGATTTTAGATTTGAGATGCAAGGATTGACTTGCGCGAGATAAATCACGTGGCGGGTACCACCTTTGAAATTCTTGGTCATATAACTGTTGTAGAGTTTGTAGTGAGGAGTTCAGTTTTTTCTGTGGCTTTTAGTCGATCGACGGGACTAAAGTCCTTACTACAAACCATTTTTTGTTTTCACTCCTTAATTTTTCGACCGTCTGCGGCTGAACCAACCTAAAATATTCCAATCTCCCTGCATTTTCTGCAATTCCTGCTGATGCTGCTTGGCTGTAGCGTAATACCACTGGCAGTGAAGTTCTAGTTCTTGACGGTACTTAATTTCGTCGTAAAACTCGCGGACAATTTGGTGTCTCTGAAAAATTTCGGCCGCGGGAGTCGGTTCTGGGGCAATGTTTTGCAACTCGTGGGGCAGCATGATTGTTTGGGGGCGACTGTGGCTAATATTGGCTGTAATGACTTTAAGCTAACACACTCAATCGATTTTAGATTTTAGATTTTAGATTTTAGGTTTTAGATTTTAGATTTTAGGTTTTAGATTTTAGGTTTTAGATTTTAGATTTTAGATTTTAGATTTTAGATCGTATCCGTTTGATTTGGAATCTTATCTGATGAAGTTTTGTAGGGGCCGGTTCGCCCAGATATTTGATAAGTATAGACAAATTATATAAACCCGCCCCGCCCCTATAATTGGGATGCAACCGGATTTGATATTAGTTTAAATTCTTCAATCTAAAATCCCAAATTTAAAATCTAAAATTCTGTTAAAGCCATCCCCGCAGACGATAAACGATTAAGCCAATGTATTCTTTCAAAGCTTTAGTTGACTGGTTTAACTGATAGGTGTCCGGCAATAAATCCAAGGCGACTGCTTGCCAATTGCTTTGGGATGCTGCGATATCCTGCTGTGTGATCTGAAAGTCTGTTGGTGCGGCAATTGCTTTTATTCCCTGACGCTGGAAAATTAAGAGCGATCGAGTCATGTGCATCGCCGATGTCACTAGCAAAACCGGCCCTTTTATAGCTTTAGCATCTAAAATTTTCCGCACGTTGACAGCATTTTGATAAGTGTTGTGTGAATCGGGGTCTTGCAGAATTGCTGATGCCGGTACGCCCATTGTTTGGGCAATTTCTGCCATGTCTGCCGATTCGGGAGGCCCGCCACCTTTCCAATCTACTCTACCGCCACTAAGAATGAGCAGAGAAGCTTTGCCTTGCCGATAAAGTCGGGAACCGTAGATTATTCGATCGCCCGCTTCCGCTAATTCTACCCAAGGACGGGGAGGTAAAGCTGCTTTGACACCACCGCCCAAGACGATAATCGCTTCAGCTTGAGGGAGTTCGGCGGTTGGTAAGTTTTGCCATTCGAGCGATCGAACTAACGATTTTGAAACCCAACCGCTACTTCCGAGAAGTAAAATAATTAGAGCCCCAGCAATTGGCGCCGCCGCCCATTTCGGACGCTTCCAAAGTGTGATTAAAGCCGCCATCATTAACAGGCAACTCAACCCCAAAGGATAAATAAACAGCGGCAAGAGTTTCGATAGAAATACAAACATTCAATTGGAAATTGGCATTGGGAATTGGGCATTGGGCATTGGACATTAGTGACTGTTAACTGTTAACTAATGACTAATGACTAAAGCTAGCGACGATCCTCTGGCCCAGATAACCAGCCAAAAAATGTAGCAGCATCACCCCTAGAGGTTTTGCTATATTTATGGGCGTCCGTTTGCACTACTTCTTTATTGAGGATAGCATCCGAGGTTTTGTCCTTGGAATTTATATTCGGGTTGAGTAGTAATTCGTTGTGCCACCAAGCGACAATTAAACCTGCTGCCACGCCACCGATGACACCCAAGCCGAGACTCAGGACTAGCGTACATCCTACTAAGCGAAACCCAACGGTAAACAACACAAACCATATCAGCGCGGGGCTAAAGCCCTTGGAGTCTCCGGTAAATTTTGGCATAAGCTGCAACTTTTTTTTGTAATAAAACAGAAAGATATTTACAATATTAGCAGACAAGTAAGATTGCCAAGGGCGATCGAACTGCAACTACTCCCCACAAATCAAGTTTAATTGTACCTCTAAGTCTTGTAGGGTATCTATAATGTTTACAGAAATTTGCTCTAATTCTGTAAAAGGTTCAAAAGCTGCTTGCTGCGAGTTCAATAATTCTGCAGTCGCGTCGGCAATATCGCCCCGGCGCTGTTGCAGTCGTTCTCGCAATACTTCAAGTGGTGCGGTACAGTAAATGATTTGCAAGGGTAAGCCGTGGGATTGAGCCTGATTCATCGCATCGGTTCTCCAGTTTGGGCGATCGAACTTTGCATCTAAAATCACATCCCAACCTCGCTCAGCCAAAATTATCCCCAACTTTAACAATCTACCATAAGTCTGTGCCGTCATTTCATCCGAGTACAAATCTGGCCCCCCGCGTTCATTTAAAGAAATTCCGCCTAAATGTTTGCGAACCGCATCGGATCGAATGTGAATTGCCCCAGTGCGGCGAGCCAAATATCGAGCCGCTGTACTCTTGCCAGAACCTGATAAACCCGACATCAAAGTTAACTTTCCCAGGCGCGGTTTTGTGTATTGCCAAGCCAGTTTATAGTAATGAGCTGCTGTCTGTGAAATCTCTGCTTTTTGGGCAGTTGAAATAGCAGAATCGTCCAACATTAACGAAGTTACTTTTGCTCTAACATAAGCTTGACGGCTCAAATACAGAGGTAACAGTTGCAGTCCTTCCCAATCCCCTGTTTGTTCGATGTAAGTATTGAGAAAAGCATTGCCCAAGTCTCTGCGACCCCGCGATTCCAAATCCATTACTGTAAAAGCGACATCGTACATGACATCAACAAAGCGAAAAGGCTCGTTAAATTCAATGCAGTCGAATAGCAATATTTTCTCTTGCCACAATGCTATATTCCGCAAGTGCAAATCTCCGTGACACTCGCGAATTTTATCATGGGCAATCCGGCGATTAAATAATTCTTGATTTTTTTCAAAAAACGCATCTGTATAATCTTTAGTTTCCTGAAATTGTGCCTGAGTCTGCGGCCCGCCGATATATTTTTGCGAAATCAGGTAATTGTTGTCTATTGCGGCTCGAATCTGACTGACTTCGCCAAAGGTGCGAATGTAGCTATTACTAATTGCTGTGCTGTGAAAGTTGGCAACTTCCCGCCCTAAGTCTGCCATAATTTGCTCGGTCAACAGTCCGTGATCTAACAAACTGAGAAACAGCGAGTCTTGAGGAAACTCCCGCATTTTCAGCACATATTCTACAGCAACTTCAGCCGGAGTTATAGCAGGTAATTTGCTGCCAAATTGAAACGAATCCCCAATTTTAACAATTGGCAAAACTTCTAGATAAATTTCCGGTGCAGTGCGTCGGTTCAGCAGCAATTCTTCGTTGCAGAAATGCTGCCGTTTCTCCAATGTTGAATAGTCCAAAAAGCCAAAATTGACAGGTTTCTTGATTTTGTAAGTATAATCTCCTGTCAGCAGGACAAAGGAAGCGTGAGTCTGAATTAGCTGCACTGGTTCTGTCACCCCGTGCGGGTAAAAACCGGGCTGCAACATTTGCTGAATCAGAGGTGGGAGACAAGTCATAGCGATTTTAGATTTTGGATTTTAGATTTTAGATTGGGGATTTTGGATTGTGAATTTTAGATTTTAAGTTGGGGACTTTAGATTGGGAGTGGGGATGTTGACTTTAATCCGATTTATTATAGAGTTGATAGTTAGTGTAAAAAAAAGCAGCGATGACAGAAAATAATCAAGAATCTGGTTCCGTGGATGTGTTTGGCGTAGGCAATGCCCTGGTAGACATCCTAGCATTGGTGGAAGATGAATTTGTACTCGGCCACGGGCTGAATCGCGGCGGGATGACGCTGATGAATTCGGAAACGCAGGGGGGGATTTTGCACGATTTAGAGCACAATTCGCTGCAAATGCGATCGGGGGGTTCGGCGGCAAATACGATGATTGGTTTGGCTCAGAGCGGCGGTAAAGCCTATTATTCGGGGAAGGTTGCTAAGGATACTAACGGGGAATTTTATCGGCAAGATTTGCTGGCGGCGGGGATTGATTTTAACGTGCATCCTGCTGCTGAGTCGCATGAGCCCACGGGTACTTGTGTTGTGCTGACTACGCCGGATGCGGAACGCACGATGTGTACTAATTTGGGGGTTTCTACTACTCTGGCGACGACTGATATTGATGTCGATCGACTGGCTCACTGCAAGTACAGTTATGTTGAGGGCTATCTTTGGGATGCTCCCGATCCGAGAAAGGCTAGCATTGAGACGATGGAACAGTCTAAGCGTCTGGGCGTGAAGGTGGCTTTTACTTTTTCGGATGGCTTTTTAGTCGATCGATTTGCTGATGATTTTCACAAGGTGGTTTCGGAATATTGCGATGTAATTTTTTGCAATGCTGATGAAGTTCGGAGCTTTTTTAAGGAGGAATCTCTGGAAGAGTGCGCTCGGAAAATGAGCGAGATTTCTGATTTGGCTTTTATCACGAATGGGGATAAAGGCTGCATGGTGGTGGAGAACAAACAGATTGTTGATGTGGCTGGATTTCCGGTAAAGGCGATCGATACTGTGGGTGCTGGTGATGCTTTTGCGGGGGGTGTTTTGTTTGGAATTACTAACGGTTTGAGTTCTGTACAAGCGGCCCGTTGGGGCAATTATTTGGCTTCTAGAGTGGTGCAGATTCATGGGCCGCGTCTGGAGGGTTCTCAGGCTCATCTTTTGAGTGAGGTAATTTCTGGTTAGGAATTGAAAGGGGCGATCGCACTTTTTGGATTAAGGGCGATCGCTCTTTTTTGAACCTATCCATTGTGCCACAGTGGATGCAGATGATAGAAGGGCGTGTTAAAATCAATAAAAGCTTAACTAATCGTACCTCAGATGGTAACAACCACATTGACTTCTCCTCAACAAAGTAGCGAGGAAAAACTAATTACTTTGACAGGCATTAAGTGGCTAACATTTAAAGCGATAATGTCTGATGTCGGCGACGGTAGAGCGTGGAGAATTGCTTATGCTGAAGGAGTTTTAGAAATTAGAATGCCATTACCTAAACATGAAAGACCTAAAGTCATGCTTGAACTATTTATTGGAGCTTTAGCAGATGAGTTAGAAATTGAAGCTATGAGCCTCGGTGCGTTGACTCTGGAACGGGAAGATTTAACTCGTGCTATTGAACCGGACACTTGTTTTTACATTCAAAATGAATCTTTAGTTAGAGATAAAGAGGAAATTAATTTACCCGCCGATCCGCCACCGGATTTGGTAGTCGAATCAGACTACACGAGTTCTTCGTTGAATAAGTTCTCAATTTATGCTGCTCTGGGGGTTCCTGAAATCTGGAGATATCGAAATCAATGTCTTCAAGTCTATCACTTGGTTGAGGGAAGTTATGAGGAGAGGGAGAATAGTTTGGCTTTTCCATTTTTGTCGATCGCCGAAATTCCGGGTTTGATAGAGCAAAGTAAAAGTATTGGACAAAGGGCGGCTGTGCGTTTGTTTCGGGAAAGAGTTAGGGAAGTTTTGGCGCAGTGAGTCAACTTTTTTGAGCCGCAGATGAACGCGGATGGAGAAAGGGATCTCGCCCTAAGTCTGTTTGTGCTAAGATTAAATAGCTCTAAAAATTAGCAAATAAGAGCCGTTCGCGCTTTATGTCTAAGCAATCAGTCATCACAAAGTATATTGAAATTACACCGGGAGTGCTTGGTGGTAAACCACGCATTGCGGGCCATCGAATTTCTGTAGCACACATCGCCCAGATGTATCTTAAGATGGGAGAGTCGATAGAAGAAATCGCTAGGGACTATAATTTGTCACCGGCATCGGTTCATGCGGCAATGACTTACTATTACGATAATCGAGAAGAAATTGACCGCCGCACTGCTGAATCAGATTTTTTGATCGAAGAGTTGAAGCGCAAGAGTCTACCCTCTCGTTTGCAGGAAAAGCTGAGCGAAATTAGAGGTGAGTGAACGCATCCGCTTTCATTTAGATGAATCGGCCCGATCGATGTTTTGATTGCAGCGACTTGATATCTTGTGTTAAAGTAATGGTTAAAGACAGTACCAATCAATACGATCGGGAAAATAACTTATGGAAGTAGTAATATCTGAACATATTGAAATTAGTCCAGGTATATGTGGCGGTAGACCGCGTATTGCGGGACATCGAATTAGAGTACAGGATATCGTTGTTTGGCACGAACAGATGGGGCTTTCTCCTGATGAAATTGTCTCCCGGCATCCAATAATTACGCTATCTGATGTGTATTCAGCTTTGGCTTATTATCACGATCATTTTCAGGAAATCAGGCAGCAAATGCAGGAAGATGAAGATTTAGTGAAGGAAATGCAGGCTGAAATTCCCTCTAAGATGCCCCGATAGAGATAGAAAAAATGACAGAGAAAGTTCGGTTTCATTTGGATGAAAGCGTTGAGAGTGCAATTGCTGATGGTTTAAGACGTAGAAGTATAGATGTGACAACGACACCAGAAGTGGGGCTTTTAGGTGCATCGGATGAAGAACAGGTGGCTTTTGCTCTAGTTCAAGGTCGGGTAATATTTACTTACGATGCTGATTTTTTGAGGATTCATCGTAGAGGGGCGGAACACGCAGGAATTATTTATTGTCACCAAGGGCGACGAAGTATCGGGGAAATTGTATTGGCCCTTGTGAAAGTATGGGAGTTTCAAACTGATGAATCTATGTACAAGCACGTTGAATTTATTTAAGGCGATCGCGCTTTTTGTCGTCAAGGGCGATCGCCTGTGGAAGTAAACCGATTATAATTGCTAAAATAAAACTGAACTGCTCTTTATCTATAATCAGATTATGACTGTTATTGAACAGATTTATGCGATCGTAAAAACTCTTCCCCAAAATCAAGCTAGCGAAATTCTCACTTTCGCACAGTTTATTCGTGCCAAGTACCTGAATGAGAACCAATCCACCGACACAGTAGATTCTTTAACTCCTTGGAGAGAATTGGTTTATTCCCTAGCTGGAACATGGGCAGAAGACTTTCCTACTCTGGAACAGATTCGTGCCGAGTCGGGGGAAGACATCTGGCGGGAGAGCTTTTAGATGTACATTTTGGATACAAATACATTAATTTACTATTTCAAAGGACAAGGACAAGTTGCCCAAAACATTCTGCCATAGTAAAAACAGCTTTATGGTGGAAAGTAGCGATAAATATCTTTCCGGTGAAGCACCCTGGCAAAAGTAACAGTTTCGCCATCAAAATAAAAACCTATTCGATAGTCTCCAACCCGAAGCCGATACGCATTATCATCACCTTTCATTTTTTTTAAGTTAACAATTGTTTATAAATCCAATCATTACTATTGGGAATTTCCGCAAAAGCAAAATCCTTGATTTGCTCAAACACAGGCGTACTTTTAAGAGCTTTTAAATCTTTCAAAAAACTGGGTAGATATTCGACTTTCATTCAGTTTCCAGTTCTGCAAGTGCTTCCTGTAAATTTAACGGGTTTTCATTTTTTACTTCGCGCATAGCCTGGAGAAGTCCTTTATCTTCGATCGCTTCTAGGAAATACTGATAGTCGGTATAATCTAGAATAACTTGACTAATGTTGCCTTCGGCATCGAATATCAATTCTTTAGCCAGTGGATAGTCTTCTATTTTCATACACTTTTATGGTGAGATGAGTTATGAGGGAATGATGCTTCTATTTTAACAGCGATATCTCAGAACCAGATGAAGGGCGATCGGGTATGTTGGTTATTGGGTCTAATAAAATTTGTCCGGCTTCGTTGACGAGAACGCGATACTCTGTTGACTTGGGTTCGAGGTTTAAACTGAGGTGTCCTTGTGGATCTGTGCTGATTAAGTTTTTCATACTCCCAAACATATCTTTCAGCTATTATATAATTGAGTAAAAATCGGTTGGTTGAGTTTTACTCAATTATAACAAATTAGATGTTGTTTGTTTATTCGGATTTTAAGGGCGAGCGCACTTTTTGTCATAAGGGCGATCGACCTTTTTAGCAACCGCAGATAAACGGGGATGGATGGGGAGGAATTAAGGGCGATCGCTATTTTGGTCGTAAGGGCTATAATTCACGGGGATGCTGGTGAAACCGGAGATTGGGATTGTTCTTGGTTTAATTGCTCTTGTGTTACACAACACTCAGGAGAAACCTCGATTGAAAGATTTTATCCACCCCGCTTTATTTCAATAAATGTATTCCTAAATATTTTATTGGGTGGCCTTGTTGTTATCTCACTTATTTGACTCATTGTTAAGTACAATTTATACCAAATTAGATGAGCTTACCCTGCTCCAACGGCGACATTACCGCAGTCGTAACTGCTCAAAATGACTGTGGCAAAAAAACAGAAAATCTGCTCAAAATCCTCAGAGAAAAACCTTGCTTACTCGTTTTCGATCGCGCCGACACACTTTTGAAAGCAGGAGAAGCCAAAGCCGCTGGTTATTTCGCCGAAGATTGTGCAGAATATGCTTGGTTATTCAAACAACTATTAGAAACAGAACATCAAAGCAAAATTATTTTCACCAGTCGCGAAAGCTTAGCCGAATTGCCGTCAACACTCACCCGCGAAATCCAGCTAAACGGATTGGATCAAGATGCCGCTGTTGCCCTATTGCAATCTTTTAATCTGACTGCAAATCCAGAAGAATTAGCCGAAATGTGCGATCGCTATTCTGGACATCCCAAAGCCTTACAACTCGTCGCAGCCTTGATTCGAGATGATACCGAGTTTCAGGGAAATGTCGGGATTTTTCTGCACCATAGAGACTGGTTGCTGATTCGAGATATTGAAAGTGCGATCGATGAAATGATAGCGCGTCTGGGCGACGGCGAGCAAACTTGTCTCAGCCGAATTTCTGTCTACCAAACCTCAGAATATCCCCTATCTTTGGCCGGAATTAGCGCTCAAATGCCAGAAGTTAGCAAGTATGAACTTAAAGAAAATATTATTCAAGCACTCAAGCGCCGACAATTGCTATATTACGATCGCCACCTCAAATCCTATCACTTGCATCCCCTAGTTCGAGAAAAGGGCGAACACCTGCTAAGTCAAAATCCCGAACATCTCCGTACCGCCCACAGCCAAGCCTACAATTATTATATCAGCATTCCACTCAAACCAAAATCGGAATGGCAAAATATCGAGGATATCAAGCCGCTAATCAGAGCGCACTATCATGCTTCTCAAGCAGGAGATTTAGATGCAGCAAATGCGATTATTTCTGAAGTTTATGAGTATTTGCGGCAGTGGAATTGTGCAGAGTTAGTATGTGCAAATCTACCGTTGCCATTGTTAACGGAAGTAAAAAACATAACTCTGTAGGGGCGGGTTCACCGACAATAATTGCCAAAAAATACAATCTGATAAACCCGCCGCCGCTGGCGTTTCATTAACGACCTGATTGCCGATACACAATAAATAAATAAATAAATAAATAAATAAATAAATTAGAAAAATTATCACATTCTTTGTCAGGAATAAGAATTAAATAAATTCCACAAATTTGTGGGATGGGCGTCCCGACAGTTCCACAATAACAATTAAAATTATAAGTTATTTGACTCGCGATTCTAAGTAAAAACAACTCAAATGCCAAACAGTTATAAACAGAACTGACATAAGGAAAATTTGACACCAGTGCCCAATATTTGCTAGTATTTGCCTATATTGAACAGGGCATAAATTTTCACAGTAGGGCGCGCCAATTGCGGGAAAAGGTACGCTACAGCAGTTAAAATACGATTATCAGCGCAATTGGTTTACACCCATGCCCATTTATCACTTCAACCGCCTAACCGCCAAATTTTTTAGCAAGCTTCCGCTGCGAACGGTTCTGATTGTTCCGTTTGTTTTGCAAACGGTAAGTGTAGTTGGGCTAGTGGGCTATCTTTCTTTCAAAAGTGGTCAGGAATCAATCGAGGATGTAGCACATCAGTTAATCGAACAAGTAGGAGAACGTACCCGCGATCGCCTTACGGATAATAATGGGCCCTCGGCAATCAATACCTTTTTGGCTAGGCTGCAATTCTCGGCGTCAGGACAAACTTTTATTATGGATCGATCGGGAAATCTGATTGCCACATCCACACTAGAAACACCCTTGGTGACGCCAACAACAAAAAAACAACCGACGCCATTGCTAGCCACCAACAGCAAGGATGCCCGCACGCGAGATATTGCTAGACAACTCGCCAACCGATTTGGCAACTTCCGCACGCTGCAAACAACCGAGAAATTGACCCTGGCGAGTAAGGGCCATAGGCAGTTTGTCCGCGTTACTCCCTATCGAGATTTCCGCGGCTTGGATTGGTTGATTGTGGTGGTGGTGCCAGAGTCTGATTTCATGGCTCGCATTCAAGCAAATACGCGCCATACATTGTGGTTATTGATCGGTACACTGCCACTGGCGATCGCGATCGGATTTTTGACTTCCCGTTGGGTGACAAAACCAATTAGGCGCTTGAATACCGCAGCCAAAAATCTTGCCACAGGAAAATGGGATCAACCTTTAGAAATTAGACGCTTCGATGAAGTCGGAGAACTCGCCAATTCCTTCACTTTGATGGCAGCCCAACTGCAACAGGCTTTTGCAGACCAAAATTTTTTAAATGAAGCTTTAGCGCAAAGAGAGAGCCAACTCAAGCAATTTCTCGAAGCCATACCCGCAGGAGTATCTATCCACGATGCTTCGGGTAAAGTCGTGTACTTCAACGAAACTGCCAAGCATTGGCTCGGCGTAGAAACTATTCCCGATACAACTTTAGAAAAAGCAGTAGAAGTTTATCAAATCTACCGCCAAAACCAGCTTTATCCCACTGAAGAACTGCCCGCATTCCGAGCACTGCGTGGCGAAACAGTATTCCTGGAAGATGTAGAACTTCATCGAGATGGGAAATTTATTCCTTTTGAGGTGCGCGCCACACCAATTTTTGACGAAGGCGGAAATATTGTTTATGCCATCAATGCTTTTTATAACATCGCACAGCGCAAACAATCTGAAAAAATATTAACTGACTACAATCACACTTTAGCCGCCGAAGTTGCCGAACGTACCGCTGCTTTAGGTCGTGCTAACGAACTATTACAATATGAAATTGCTGAGCGCAAATTGCTAGAACAAAAACTTTCCACTTCTACTGAGCAAGTTGTGAAAATCTTTGAGTCGATTACAGATATTGTATTAATTTTTGAGCTTCAAGAAGAAACCATCCAAATTATACCCACTAAGGGAATTTTTCAATACAACTATAATACGAATCAGATCGACTCCATCATCGAACAATTTTTTAATGAGGCAAGGAAGGAGATTTATTTTGCTCAAGTTCGACAGGCATTGGCAACCCAACAAACTATTAGTTTTGATTACAGTCTGCCGATTAATAACCAAGAAGTTTGGTTTGCTGCTAAAATTTCGCCACTTTCCGATAGCTCTGCGGTTTGGGTAGCGCGCGACATTAGCGATCGCCAGTTAGCCGAATCCCGACTGCTGGAAGCCCAAAAAATTGCCCGTATTGGCAGTTGGGAATACGATATTGCCACAGCAACAACTACTTGGAGTGAAGAACTCTATCGCATTTATGAGCTCGATCCTACTCAAAAACCGCTGCCAAACGAACAATTAATCGAGCGTTTTCATCCAGAAGATCGATCGCGCTATCTGACAATGGTGCGCGATCAAGCGATGAAGGGACAAAGCTTTGAAATCGATCTGCGGCTGCTCCGAAGAGATGGCTCGCTCACTTACATTGAAGTCCGAGGGAAACCTGTTTATGATGAAAAAGGGCAGTTGCTCCGTTTGTTCGGCACTGTCTTGGATATTAGCGATCGCAAACAAGCCGAGTCAGCTTTGCGAGAAAGCGCCCAGGGAGAACAAGCCATCGCCCGCAGCATCGATCGCATCCGTCAATCCTTAGATATTGACACAATATTCAAAACCACAACCTCTGAACTGCGACAAACCCTAAAATGCGATCGTGTCGGTATCTATCGCTTTAATCCTGATTGGAGTGGCGAATTTGTTGCCGAGTCAATGGCTCCAGGCTGGATATCTCTGATGCAAAAACCCGACGATGGTAATGTGCCAAACACTCTCGTCGAACACTCTCGCTGTACCGTGAAAACTATGCAAGCCTCCAGTGAACCAGTGCTGGATACCTATCTACAAAGAAATCAAGGTGGTATGTATGCTAGAGGCGTTCCTTACCGCATAATTGAAGACATATACAGCGCTGGGTTGAGTCCTTGTTACCTAGAACTTTTAAAACAATTTCAAGCTAGAGCCTACGTTATTTTCCCCATATTTTGTGGCAGTCAACTTTGGGGTTTGCTCGCCAGCTATCAAAATTCTGCACCCCGCACTTGGCGCGAAGCAGAAATCAATATTGGGCTGCAAATTAGCACTCAACTAGGCGTCGCCTTACAACAAGCTCAATTGCTCGAAGCCACTCAAAAGCAAGCAGTACAGCTTCAACAAGCCGCCTGGGCCGCAGAAGCCGCCAACCTTGCCAAAAGCACTTTCCTGGCAAATATGAGCCACGAACTCCGCACCCCGCTAAATGCAATTCTGGGATTCTCGCAATTGATGCAGCGTTCTACCAACCTCACTCGCGAACAACAGGAAAATATCCGCATTATCAACCGCAGCGGAGAACACTTGCTAGCTCTGATCAATCAAATATTAGATTTAGCCAAAATAGAGGCGGGACGGATTACAATCAATCCAACAGACTTTCAATTAAGCAGCCTGTTGAACGATCTGGAAGAGATGTTTAAACTCCAGGCAAGGGAGCAACAATTGCAGTTAATCATTGACTGCTCTAGCGAAATTCCCGAATACGTGCAAACAGATCAAATGAAATTGCGTCAAGTTTTAATTAATCTGCTTTCTAACGCCATTAAATTTACCATACAAGGAGTAATTAGGTTAAGAGTAAGTGCATTTATAGACAGTGAAAATCAGCAATTACCCATCAGTAATTACAAATTACATTTTGAAATAGAAGACACGGGCTCCGGCATAGCTGCTGATGAGTTAGATAAGCTTTTTCAAGCCTTTGTGCAAACCAAAACAGGAACCAAATCTCAGCAAGGAACAGGCTTGGGGCTGGCTATCAGCCAACAGTTTATCAAGCTGATGGGCGGCGTGATTACTGTACGCAGTGAAGTTGGACGCGGCACCACCTTCGCGTTTGATATCCCCGTCAGCGCCGTTGATACCCCGGCGACTCAACCCGTACAGGAACCGCGTCGGGTGATAGCCCTGGAACGCAACCAGCCACGCTATCGTATTTTGATTGTGGACGATCGATCGGACAACCGCCAACTGTTGCTCAAACTCCTCGCTGGCTTTAACTTTGAACTCGAAGAAGCCAGCAATGGCATGGAAGCTATTGAAATGTGGTCGAGTTTTGAGCCACACTTAATTTTTATGGATATGTGGATGCCCCTGATGGATGGACATGAAGCGACCAAACGCATTAAAGCCACCGTTAAAGGTCAAGCTACGGCAATTATTGCCGTGAGTGCCGGTAACGCCGAGGAAGCGCAAACCGTTACTGTATCAGATGATTGCGATGACTTTATCCACAAACCCTTTCGAGATACAGAAATTTTTGCCACCCTGCACAAACATCTGGGAGTGCGTTACATTTACGGTGAACCGGAGAGTGTTCCCGATTCAACTCAAATCGAGGCTCCGACTCCAGAGACTCTTGCAGCTTTACCCGCAGATTGGCTGGCAGCTTTAGAGAAAGCCACAATTGAGTGCGATTTAGAGTTAATTCTGATCCAAATTGAGCAAATTCGCGATCGTAATGACGCTTTAGCTAGCGCCCTAGCCACATTGGCTAACGAGTTTCAGTTCAATCAAATACTAGCTCTCATCCATCCCGAAACGAAAGAGAATTGATATTATACCCGGTTCGTAGTGAGTACGATCGTCCTCATAAAACCCCATCGGGCGATCGTACTCACTACAACCTATAAAGGTTATTTTACACCACTAGATATGAATTACGAATCAACTCCCGTCTTAAAAGGGAATATTTTAATTGTTGATGATATTCCGGCTAATTTGCAACTTTTAGCTCAAATACTCTCGCAGCAAGGGTACAAAACACGCACCGCACCCGACGGCAAACTAGCGCTGCGGTCGATCGAATTAACTCCTCCTGACTTGATTTTGCTCGACATCATGATGCCCGGTATGGACGGCTACCAAGTCTGCCAAGCATTGAAAGCTTCTCCCACAACCAAGGACATTCCAGTTATTTTTATCAGTGCTTTAAATGAAGTATTAGATAAAGTCAAAGCCTTTGAAGTTGGTGGTATAGATTATATCACAAAACCGTTTCACGAACAAGAAGTTCTCGCCCGCGTCTCAAATCAACTCGTGCAGCGCCAGTTGTTCCAGCAAACACAATCCTACGCCCAGCAACTCGAACAAACCGTAACTGAACTAAAGAAAACTCAAGCTCAGTTAATACAGAAGGAAAAAATGGCTTCTTTAGGTCAGCTAGCGGCAGGAATTGCTCACGAAATCAACAATCCCGTCAGCTTTATCTACGGCAATATTTCTCTAGCGGCGGAGTATGCGCGAGATTTGCTTCGCCTCGTCGAATTGTACCGACATTACTACCCCCACCCCGTTGCAGAAATTATCGGCAAATTGAACGAGATTCAACCCGAATTCATCGCAGAGGATTATCCAAAACTGCTGAATTCCATGACAGAGGGTGCTTCTCGGATTAGCGAAATTGTGATGTCTTTGCGGAACTTCACCCGCCTTGGCGAACAAAAGTACAAGCCAGTGGATATTCATGAAGGCATTGACAATACTTTAGTTATTTTGCAACACAGACTGAAGGGGACAAACAAAGCTGGGGAGATAGAGGTCATTAAAAACTACAGCCAACTGCCAAGAGTCACCTGTTATGCCAGTGAGTTAAATCAGGTGTTCATGAACCTGCTAAGTAATGCTATTGATGCCTTGGAAAATCAATCGTCTCCCCGAAAAATTACCATCAGCACTTCAGTAGGTTTTGAGTCAGAAGCTGCGCTGCACAATCAAGATTCAATATTAGCCACTCAAAACACTCAATCCGTTGTGATTAACATTGCCGATAACGGTTGTGGGATGAGTGAGGAAGTGCGCCACCAGATATTTGACCCATTTTTTACTACGAAGCCTGTAGGCCGCGGTACTGGATTAGGGTTGGCAATCAGTCACGATATTGTAGTGGAAAAACATCGAGGTCAAATCAGTTGTATTTCTGCTCCGGGCCGAGGAACCGAGTTAATTTTGCAGATTCCGATATCTGTTAAATTTTAAATATATACCTCCACAAAAGCAAGTTTTGAACAGGCAAGATGCCTGTTCCACAAAGAGTGAGTTTTATTGTGGGGCAGGCTAGAAGCCCGAAAAAAAATATTGAAAATGGTACAACATCATTAACAGACGGAGATGATATATCAGATAGATTGTACCCCAGCATTTGTAGGGAAACGGCAATGTCGTTTCCGGCGAGGGAATTGCCGTTTTCCTACGAGAATTATGGAAGCGGAAACGCCGTTTCCCTGTGGTTCTCAGTCAGGACTTTAAATCCAGCAATCCGCTAGTTTTCAGCTTGGGATTAAACCGGATTTCTTCTGTTACGCCGCGAGTTTTCAGCAGCGCGAAAATTTCATTTTCCACGCGCCGCGCGACATTTTTCAACAATTTATCTTTGGCAATTTCATCGGCGAAGATACCTTCATAATTTGCCGTTTCTTGGGCAGTCATTACAGTTTTTGTGTCGATGGGCTCGTTCCACTTGGCAGCATCGGCACCGTTACCTTGGGGTTGGGAACCGTTTTCGGCAATCCAACTTTCTCTAATGCTTTCTAGAATCGTGCGGCTGGGCTTGTCAATAGTTTGGACTTTCAGCCAGTAGCAATATTGGGTTTGGCGTACCAAATGCTGTTTGAGGCTGAGGTAAATGTCGCGAGAATAGCCGACAAATTGCAGGACTTTATCGCTGTCAAAAATTGCGTAAACGCCGATTTTTCCCTGGACAAAATCGGGCAATTTCCCCTCGGAGTCTATGTATGGAATGAATTCTAAGCTGGCGAGAGATTGAATGTCTTCTGTCATCCGATTTTAGATTTTAGATTTTAGATTTTAGATTAAACCACAGATGAACCAGCTTTTACCTAATTCTTAAAAACTCGATAGATTGCACAGAGGCGGCTGGGTTTAAATATTTTGGCTTGGAACATGAAATTAGGCGGGACGTTGACGATCGCAAAATCGCTCGATTGATGATACTTTTCAAATTCCGCAGGCATTCCCTTCGGCGTCTCGCTGCTGTAAGGGACTGGCTGAAACAGTAACTCGGCAAACTCAATGCGCGAGCATTGCAATTGTAGTGCTATTTGTTGGAGAAAGCTTTCACCGGTTAATAAACCGAACAGTGCTGTTTTAGCATCGGGTTCGAGGACAAAACTGCTATCGTAGCTTTCAATAATCTTAAGACCCATTTTCTGTATACTCCTGACAGACGGCGGTTAACGGTTATCGGTTAAGTGTTTTGAGCGATCGACTTAATCCTGAATTTTACCTGAGATTGACCGTTTTGAAGGCAGAAGGTCAATCGATTTTAGATTTTAGATTTTAGATTTTAGATTTTAGAATTGAAGCATTGACTTGCGCGAGATAAATTCGGGAGATCCTTTATCGGATACAGGTTTTTTATTTCTGGACGGATGAATCACGTGGCGGGTATCCTGGATGCTTTCGGTGAATTAAAATACCACAATCAGGAAATTTTGACAAATAGACCTGATTTATTTGCCGATCGCTTTTATCATGTCGGTATCGCCATCTATCCGACTACGACTAAAAGGCTATGCAGAAGATTGAAAAAGCATCATTCCCAGCTTCCAGAAGTGGCCCGACCCAGCCGGACTGGCTAGAATTGGTAGAATACGCCTCTGTTGCTGGTTCAGCTATTGGCACGATTGCTGCAGGATTGTCGGGCCAAATTGTCTACGCTGCCGCCCCCTTAACCGCAGCACTCTCGATAAATCTCGCCAATCGCCAGCGTTTCGAGCAACAAATGCAACAAAAGGCAAATTCTGCGATTACAGACGTACAAGCCGCAGTAGAACGTCGATCGCAGCAAGTTCAGATACTACCTGGAGAACCTGCGGAACTCTACACCGCTGTCTCCGACTTGCAGCAAAAACTCCTGGGCTTGGAATCCGGCGTCATCGCCGAGGTACAAGCTGCCGTAGCCTCCCTCGAACGCCAAGCCCAGGCGTTGCCGGCTGATTCTCAGGAACTCTACACCACCCTGTCCGATTTGCAGCAAAAACTCCGCATTTTGGAAAATAGTGCCCTGAGAGAGCATGATTGGGAAAATGTCAACGTCCGATTTTTATTGATGGGCGAACAGTTAACTGAAGTTAAAACTATTACGGCTCAGTTACAGGAGCGATCGAACGAAGTAGACTTTGATACAATCCAAGGTTCTCTCCAGCAATTGCAGGATTTGCTCGATCGACCCACAATAGACACAGGGATGCTGCAAACCGAGATTCAGCAGTTGCAGCAGCAAGTGTCCGAGTTGCAGAGACAAAATCAAGAAATTGTCAAGCCTTATTTGCAGCGTCTGACTCGCGCCGTGAAGAAACTCAGTCAATAGTCATCAGTCATTAGTCATCAGTCATTAGTCATTAGTAAAGTGTCAACTGTCATTGTAGCCTTAGCCTTGTTCCCAGGCTCTGCCTGGGAATACATACCCGGAGGCTCTGCCTCAATAACCAATGACCAATAACCAATGACCAATGACCAATGACCAATGACCAATTACCCATTACCCGTTACTAAATTTTTGCCAAGCTTGCCAGAAAACATAAATCGATAACACTGCCAAGAGCGATCGAAAAGCTAAACTAACAATACGATCGGGCAATCTCGGCAAAAACCGCGTACTCACCTGCGCGCCCAACAAACCGCCGCCGCCAAGAATTAACCCCACAACCCACAAAACATTCCCGCGCGCCGCGTGTCCCGCCGTCGCCGAAATTGCCGTGATGACGATGACGCCCAAGCTGGTTTGAATTGCGGTTTTAATGCTTTCTCCTAACAGCAAAATTTGCAGGGGAACCATAATTACGCCGCCGCCTACGCCGAACAAACCCGCTAATAAACCCGCCGCACTGCCGGTAGCAATTTTAGCAAAAGTTGGATGGAATAAAATATTGGAATTATTGGGTAATTCGTGATTAGTAATTGGTAATTGAGCATTTTCTCCTTGTCCCGCTTGTCCTCCCAGTTCCCCTTGTTCTAGTTCCGCTTTCTTCTTAGCTGTCAGGTGCTTGCGAACTTCAATCAAATAAATATTCAACCACAGCAACAACCCAAAAGTAAGTAACAGCAAGTAAGGCGGAAATATCCCCGCCAAATAAGCACCGATTTGTGCGGTGATGACGGCAGGAAATCCAATGCCTGCGACTTGGCTCAAGCTGAGGTAGCCCATGCGCCAATTCTGGATGCTGCCAGAAATAGCTGTAATGACGATCGACAAACCGCTAGTAGCAACCGCCTGCACCGGAGCGTAATTGAGAGCCACCAACAAAGGCACGAGCACCGTACCGCCGCCGATACCCAAAAATCCAGCTAGAATTCCGGCAAAAATTCCCGCCGCACCCAACATCAATAATTCAGTGATAGTCATTAGTCATTAGTCATTAGTCATTAGTTAGTAGTCAGTAGTCAGTAGTCATTAGTTAGTAGTCAACAGTCCACAGTCAACAGTCAACAATCAAATTTTAAGAATCATTAGTTGTGCCGTCCGGCATAATTGCCCGCCTCAAATCTGCATCGCGGAAGTTAGTTCGATTGAGATTAGCATCAATCAAAACCGCTTCCACCAAAACAGCCCCGCTAAAATTAGACCAGCACAGCTTGGCACGGTACAAATTAGCACCGCTCAAATTAGCTCTTGCCAACGTTGACCAACTAACATTAGCAACTCTCAAATTAGCATTGCTCAGATTAGCGTCGGTGAGATTAGCTCCAACCATCGTTACTTGGCGCAAGTCTGCACCAGCCAAGTTTGCCCCGCTCACCATCGCCCCGCTGAGAATTGCCTGATTTAGGTTAGCTCTTTCTAAAAGCGACTCGCTGAGGATGGCATTTGTCAGGTTTACCGCTTTGAGAGTTGACCAACTCAAATTTGCCTTCATCAAATTAATGCGAATCATGCTAGCCTCGGTTAAGTTGGCCGCAAACAAATTCGCTTCGGTAAAGTTGGCTTCGGTCAAATTAGCTTCCGTCAAATTAGCCTTAGTCATGTTGACTTCTCTGGCCATTGAGCCGCGCAGGTTGGCTCCCATCAGGTTAGCCCCGCTGAGATTGGCACGGCTCAAATCGGTACCGATGAGATTTGCTTCGCTGAGGTTGGCTTCCGTCAAGTCCACCCCTGCCAATTTCACCTCGCGCAAGTTCGCTCCCGTCAGGTTAGCGCCTTTGAGGTTTGCGTCTTGGAAATTCGATCTGGTAAAGTTAGCCTCGCTGAGGTTTACCCCTTTTAAGTCGGCCCCGGCGAGGTTAATTTCTCGAAAATTTCTTTCTCCGGCCGCATATTGCCTCAGAATTCGATCGGCCTCCATGTCATTCGCCTCGCAATTTTTTTTAAACGTTAGAGTGATGGGTGTTACCACATCATCCCAGATAACCACGGTATTCACTCTGCACGCTGTAGTATCTGTAGAATCTTTGCATTGCTTTCCGGGCACTGCGGTGCCACTGCCTCTTAAAAGGCCTGACAAATATGAACGCTTCTGAGAAAATTAAAAATAGCGTAAAACTCTCGGCACTGGGCAGTCAACAGCCAGCGGCAAAGAAAAACAGACAACAGACAACAGAACAACCGACAACTAACTGACAAAGGAAATTTTAAAATGCCTGAAAATTTGAGAAGCCAAGCTGTGACTGGAGGCGTGCAGCGCGCGCCCAACCGAGCAATGCTGCGGGCAGTCGGTTTTGGTGACGACGATTTCACTAAGCCGATTGTGGGGATTGCCAACGGGTACAGCACGATTACGCCCTGCAATATGGGATTGAACGACCTCGCTTTGCGGGCTATTGCGGGTGCAAGGGAAGCGGGCGCTATGCCGCAGATGTTCGGTACGATTACTATCAGCGACGGAATCTCGATGGGAACAGAAGGGATGAAATATTCTCTGGTGTCGAGAGATGTGATTGCGGATTCCATCGAAACAGTTTGCAACGGCCAAAGTATGGACGGGGTGCTGGCTGTCGGCGGTTGCGATAAAAATATGCCGGGGGCGATGATTGCGATCGCCCGCATGAACATTCCTGCTATTTTTGTTTACGGCGGCACCATCAAACCCGGCCACCACAACGGACGCGATTTAACCGTTGTCAGCGCTTTTGAAGCAGTCGGTCAATTCAGCGCGGGCAAAATTGACGAAACAGAACTCAATGCAGTGGAACAGAATGCTTGTCCGGGGGCGGGTTCCTGTGGCGGAATGTTCACAGCAAATACGATGTCGAGCGCTTTTGAAGTGATGGGCATGAGTTTGCCTTATTCTTCGACAATGGCTGCTGAGGATGCCGAAAAAGCTGACAGCGCTGCCGAATCTGCAAAAGTGCTGGTGGAAGCTGTCCGCAAACAGTTGTTACCGAGCCAAATTTTGACACGCAAGGCCTTTGAAAATGCGATCGCGGTCATCATGGCAGTCGGCGGTTCAACCAACGCTGTGCTGCATTTATTGGCCATTTCCAATGCGATCGGCGTTGAACTGTCCCTCGACGATTTTGAAACTATTCGAGCAAAAGTACCAGTGCTGTGCGACCTCAAACCCAGCGGCAAATACGTAGCAACCGATTTGCACACAGCCGGCGGCATTCCTCAAGTAATGAAAATGCTGCTAGAACAGGGTTTGCTGCACGGCGACGCCCTGACAATTACCGGTCAAACTGTTGCCGAAGTGTTAGCAGATATTCCAGCCGAACCCCGCGCCGACCAAGATGTCATCCGCCCTTGGAACAACCCGCTTTACGCCCAAGGACATTTAGCAATTCTCAGGGGAAATCTGGCAACAGAAGGAGCCGTTGCTAAAATTACTGGCGTTAAAAAACCGCAAATTACCGGCCCGGCGCGGGTATTTGAATCTGAAGAAAATTGTTTGGATGCAATTTTAGCAGGCAAAATTCAAGCCGGAGATGTGATTATCATCCGCTACGAAGGGCCCAAAGGCGGGCCGGGAATGCGCGAAATGTTAGCACCAACTTCGGCAATTATTGGCGCTGGTTTAGGCGATTCTGTCGGATTAATTACTGACGGCCGCTTCTCGGGCGGAACTTACGGCATGGTTGTCGGTCACGTTGCACCAGAAGCGCAAGTAGGAGGCACAATTGCTCTGGTAAAAGAGGGCGATTCGATTACAATTGATGCTAACAATCGCTTGTTGCAGCTCAATGTTTCTGATGCAGAATTGGAGCAGCGGCGCGCTCTTTGGCAGCCTCCTAAACCTCGCTATACTAGGGGCGTTTTGGCTAAATATGCTAAGTTGGTTTCTTCTAGCAGTATCGGTGCTGTGACTGATTTGGGATTGGGTTAAAGTAGGAATTTTTGAAACCGCAGATGAAGGCAGATAAACGCAGAGGAACGCAGATAAAATCCTATCTGCGTTCATCTGTGTCCCTCCGCTGATATCTGCGGTTTCAAAATCCCAAATTAACGGCGCTGATTCAAAAAGCGGCTAGCCATCGACATGGCGTCAGTAATATCTACGTCGCCGTCTCCATCTGTATCTAAAAACGTATTCAAAACGGGATTTCCACCCTGGGCTGGATTTTGGGCGTTGCCGCCGGTTTGTAGCAAATTCAGTATGAGCGGCACCAAAACAGGTATCATCGCCTGCACTGTGGCGTTATTCAAACCAGTTCTTTGGGCTATATCGGTCACTATCTGCGTGAGTTGGCCGGCTCCGAACAAACTCTGTACTGCTTGGGGATTGGGATTTGTACCGCTAAATTGGTTGACAAGTTGTTGAGCTTGTGCGTCTCCTGACTGCGATCGCACGTTTTGCAATGCCGATCGCACGTATCCGCCCAAAACCGACATCGCCAACTGAGCCGTACCCGCATCGACGCCCTGGTTTCCCCTCAACTGCTCTACCGCACCGAGAATGTTGCCCAACTGATTGGGACTTGCTTGTTGGTTGGGATTGTCGATCGCGCTCAAAATTTGGTCAAATAGTCCCATAATTTTCGCTCCGTACAGTTGTTTCTCAACTTTAAATTATAGCAACTCCTGTTTTTCAAGATTACCGAAAATAGTTTTGATTTGGGTCTTATAGCAATCATAAATGATTTGTGTAATTCTTGTAGGGTTCTCCCCACGCCCGGTTGCCCCGATGCAGGCTGGGGTAGGCAAAGAAAGGCACTACCCCCTACATATTTTTACAACTGATGCGAGGATTGCTATATAACTCATCTATTGGCGTAGCGACAGCCCTTCAAGAAGCAATCTCATACCATTTTAGATTTTAGATTTTAGATTTTAGATTTGGAATGAATTATGGCCTCAGAGTTGGGAGCACGGGCCTGCACTTGCCTTCTTTTTTGAAACTCGTTTCTCCTCTAACTTCTACTCCATGAATTACGGCCTAGGCGAGATATAGCAACCCTAAATCATTCGCGTAATTATTGTAGGGGCAATCCCACGCCCGGTTGCCCCGATAGATAGGGGGTAGGCAAAGAAAGGCACTACCTACAAATTTACATGAATCATTTAGGATTGCTATATAACTCCGCTTCAAACATTTGTGCCGCTAATTCATCTTTTTTAAGATGTTGCCACTTCCATTTAATTGGGTTCATTTGGGAACAATCTTCTGGCAATAAGAAGATATATGACCCCTGCTTCTCCCACTTTGACCCTAACTGTTGGACTTGCCTTAATCGGTGTATTAAGCCATTGTTTTGTACGATTATGCTGAGCGTCCAAAAGGTTTAACCTAGCATCTCTCCAGCGTTCTAATTTTCAAGTAATTCGCTTAGGAAATGCAAGAGTGTTTGTTCATGGCTTAATCCCACTCCACGAGATATGGCTGGTAGTGTTTTACGCTTAATATCAGAAAAGCCCCAGATGAAAGTAATTAAACGCATCACAACTTCTCACTTGGGGGAATAGCGATCTGTATACTGTAGAATTCCCAGTAATCGTCAAGAGTCAACAAATTTGATCGTTACGGCGCCTTCTCCGAGATTTCACTTAATCCAGTAAAGGGTTGAGGGCAATTCCTGTTTTTATCATCTCATGAAAAGGATGCAAAAGCGTTAGCTTAGAGTGGCAGAAATTCCCTAAGTCATTTCCGGCAAAAGCGAACTGTAAGTAAATATAATATTTAGAGAATGTCGTGCAGCTACGTAACTCTTCTCGTTACTATGGCTGACCCCCGGCTACGCTATCAGCTCATGTGTTTAAGGCGAAATGGTTAAAAAAATAATCAGCAAAAAAACCCTATAAACTCATGTTCATTCGTACTACTGCTCTCACTCCCATAGAACTCAGGACTGCGATCGTGCGAGAGCCCTTGGTGGTTTCGCCCGATACGACGGTGATGGATGCGATCGCCCAAATGAGTGGCGTGCGATCGCTCTGCAACACCCCTAGAACGGCGGATGGTCAACTCGACGACCTCCACAAGGAGGCGCGATCGAGTTGCGTGTTGGTAGTGGAAAACGAGCAATTGGTCGGCGTACTGACCGAGCGAGACGTGGTGCGGCTGAGTGCCCAGCAGCGTTCCTTGGAGAATTTGGCGCTCCGGGAGGTGATGGCACACCCCGTCGTCACCCTCCGCGAGTCCGCCTTCACCGATTTATTTTTTGCGATTAATCTGCTCCAACAGCACCACATTCGCCATTTGCCCATCGTGGACGAGCTCGATCGCCTAGTGGGCCTAGTCACTCACGAAAGTCTGCGCCAAATATCTCGACCGATCGACTTGTTGCGGTTGCGTATGGTAGCAGAAGTGATGACCCACGAAGTGATTTGTGCTACGCCAGATTGTTCCCTACTGGCCATCGCTCAACTTATGGCAGAGCATCGCGTCAGTTCCGTGATGATTGTGCACCCAGGCGGAATCTCTACTGAACCGCTACAAATTCCTGTGGGGATTCTCACCGAGCGGGATATTGTGCAATTTCAGACATTGGGCTTGAACCTGGAAACCTGTCTAGCTCAGGCGGTAATGAGTACGCCGATTTTTGCCGTTAGACCCGACGATTCACTCTGGACTGTGCAGGAGCTCATGGAGCAGCGATCGATCCGTCGGTTGGCGGTGACAGGGGAACAAGGGGAGTTACTGGGTATTGTCACCCAGACCAGTTTGCTGCAAGCCCTCAACCCGCTGGAGCTATACAAGCTGGTCCAGAAGTGGGAAGAGAAGGTGGTGCGGCTAGAGGCGGAAAAGGTAGCGCTGCTAGCAAATCGCAACCTTGAGCTCGAGCAGCAGGTGGAAGCTCGGACAGCCGCTCTCAACACCAAGGTACAACGAGAGAAATTAGTCGCAGACTTGGCTACCCAAATTCGCTCGTCCCTAAGCCTGCAAACGATTTTGGATACGACTGTGCAGCAGGTGCGGCAAGTGCTCGGCTGCGATCGCGTCAATATTTGGCGGTTTGAAGCCGATCGGGAAATCATTGTCGTGGCGGAATCCACCGACTCGTCCCTGTCTCTGTTGGGCCAACGGGTCAATGATACCTGCTATAAGCAAGACAATCCTGAGATTTATCGTCAGGGAAATGTTCGCGTCGTACCAGATATCTCCACAGCCAACATATCAGACTGTCATCGGCAGATGCTGATCCGCCTCCAGACACAAGCCAAAATGGTGGTGCCGCTACTGTGTGGCGATGAGTTATGGGGCTTGCTCAATGCCAGCGAAAGCCAGCACGCCCGCGACTGGCAACCGGAAGAAGTTGAACTGATACAAGCCTTATCAGTGCATCTGGCGATCGCCATTGGGCAAGCCACGATCCACCAAAAATTGCAGAATGAACTGGTAAAGCGACAGCGGATCGAAGCCACCCTGATCGAGAGCGAACAACGCTACGCCTCCCTTGCCGCCGCCGCTCCGGTGGGGATTTTTCGCACCGATGCCGAGGGGCTATGTACCTATGTCAACGATCGCTACTTTCAGATCAGCGGACTCACAACAGGAGCCACTATCGGACAGGGATGGCAACAAGGAGTGCACCCCGACGATCGCGATTGGGTCATTGCCCAATGGGAACAATTCATTCAAGGTAACGACTCTTTTGAACTCGAATATCGCTTTCAACGTCCCGACGGTGAAGTAACGTGGGTTTATGGGCAGTGCGTCGCCGAACTCGATGCCAATGGACATCGGATCGGCTATATAGGCACCATTACCGACATTAGCGATCGCAAACGAACTGAAGTCCGCCTGCAAGAAAGCGAAGAACGCTACGCCAGCCTAGTGGAAGCCGTACCAGTGGGGATTTTCCGCGCCGATGCTAGGGGTAAGTGCATCTATGTTAACGATCGCTGGTTTCAGATCAGCGGACTCACCCCAAAAACCGCTTTCGGGGAAGGATGGCAACAAGGGCTACACCCCGACGATCGCGATCGGGTCATCGCCGAATGGGAGCAATTCATTCAAGGAAATCGCTCTTTCCAACTCGAATACCGCTTTCAACGTCCTGACGGTGCTGTGGCTTGGGTATATGGGCAGTCCGTTCCCGAACTGGATGCAGACGGGCAAGTAGTCGGCTATGTAGGAACTACTACAGACATTAGCGATCGCAAACTTGCCGAAACCGCCCTGATCCAGAGCGAAGCCCACAGCCGAGCCATATTAGCAGCAGTTCCCGACTTCATGTTTCGCATCGGTGCCGATGGTATTTATCGGGGGAGCGTGACAGCCAATCGTCAGCTCGACTTTCTCGGCGGTACAGATTTCGATACCCCAGGTGTGGCGATGGTGGATATGATCTCAGGAGAAATTGCGACCCGACATCTACACCACCTAGAACAAGCCTTACGGACAGGAGAACTGCAAGTTTATGAACAGCAGGTGCACATTGGCCCACGCCTGAAATATGAAGAGGTCAGAGTTGTCAAGAGCGGCGAAGATGAAGCCTTGTTTATGATTCGAGACGTTACGGCTCGCAAACAGGCTGAGCGACAACTGTACCAACTAAACCAACAGCTAGAAGCAAAAGTTGAAGAACGCACCCAAGAGCTTTGGCAAGTCAACAGCCTGCAACGCGCCATCCTCGATTGTGCTGATTACTCCATCATCTCCGTAGACCCAACTGGCATCATCCAGACCTTTAATGTCGCAGCCGAAAGGATGCTGGG
Organism: Microcoleus sp. B4-C2; assembly: GCF_036705265.1. Lineage (NCBI taxonomy): Bacteria > Bacillati > Cyanobacteriota > Cyanophyceae > Oscillatoriales > Microcoleaceae > Microcoleus > Microcoleus sp. B4-C2. Next base: position 8,631 of record NZ_JAUBUB010000051.1, on the reverse strand, counting down.
TTACAGTGCAGCAGAAGTGGTCGGCAAAGCTACGCCCGCACTCATCCACGATGCAAATGAGGTAATTGACCGGGCATCATCACTCTCTGCTGAACTAGGGCAAAATATTCCTCCCGGCTTTGAGCTTTTTGTTGCCAAAGTACGCCAAGGTATTGTCAGCGAAGAAGAGTGGAGCTATATCCGTAAAGATGGTTCTCGATTTCCTGTGTCGCTATCCATCAGCACGCTCAAGGATGTCAATCAACAAATTATCGGCTTTTTAGGCATCGCCAAAGATATTAGCGATCGCAAACGTGCAGAAGCAGAACTACAGACAGTATCGGATCGCCTCGCTTTGGCGCTCAAATCAGGGGCGATCGGTTGTTGGGACTTCGATCTTGTACAAAACACCGTCTTTTGGGATGAGCGGATGTACGAACTGTACGGTGTCACAAAACAATCTCATTCCCCTCTGCCTTACGACATTTGGGCAAACCGACTACATCCCGAAGACCGCACCGCCACCGAAACATTGCTCCAACAAGCCCTCTTAGGACAAGCAGAATTTGATACCGAGTTTCGAGTGTTGCATCCCGATGGTAGCCTCCACTTTATTAAAGCCTATGGTGTCGTCGTGCCAGATGCCCAAGGCAATCCCCAGAGCATGATTGGGGTCAACTTTGATATTAGCAGAGGCAAACAGGCTGAACTCCAACGACAGCAGTTAATTCAAGAATTATCAGCCTTTAAACAGGCCTTGGATCAGTCTGCAATTGTGGTCATCACCGATCGCCAAGGGGTGATCTCCTACGTCAACGATCCCTTCTGTGCGATCTCTGGCTACTCCCGCGATGAACTCATGGGCAAAACCCATCGCCTAGTCAACTCTGGCTATCATCCCCCTGCATTTTTCCAAGACCTGTGGCAGACCATTACTAGCGGTCATGTTTGGCGCGGTGAAATTTGCAACCAGGCAAAAAACGGTAGCCTGTACTGGGTTGCTAGCACCATTGTCCCCTTTTTGGACGAAGGCGGGCGACCTTTTCAGTATCTAGCCATTCGCTTCGACATTACCGATCGCAAGTTTGCCGAAGCAACGCTTCGGCAGGAAAATACTTTCCGTCAACAAATTGTAGAAAACATGACTGAAGGGCTGTGCGTTTTCTATGAAGTTGAGGAGTTTCCATTTGTCCGCTTCACAGTCTGGAATCAGCAAATGCAAACAATTACGGGTTACACCTTAGAAGAAATTAACCGTCTGGGGTGGTATCACAGCTTGTACCTGAATAATCAAGAATCTCAAAAACAGACGATTGCCGACCTGAAAAAGATACGACAAGGGGGCAACTTAATCGCCGTGGAAAGGGAAATCCGGCGCCCAGATGGACAGTGCCGCACTATCTCCTTTTCCACTTCTATCCTATTGATGGATGATGAACATCTCTATGTGCTTGGCCTGATCCAAGACATTACCGATCGCCAACAGACAGAGCTAGAAAATCGCCTTTTGAAAGAACGCCTCGAATTTCTTCTGGCATCGAGCCCCGCCATGATCTATAGCTGTAAGCCCTATGGCGACTATGGAGCAACCTTCATGAGCAAAAATATCGAAGCCATTTTGGGCTACAAACCAGAAGAATTTTTATCGGAATGTGGCTTCTGGGCTAACCATATTCACCCAGAAGATGCCCCTAGAGTTTTTACACATTTATCGGCTCTATTTGAACACAACACTCATCAGCATGAATATCGATTTTTGCATCGCGATGGTCACTACGTTTGGCTACGGGATGAGCTGCGTCTGCTGCGAGATGAAGAAGGCACGCCAATCGAGATTGTTGGCTATTTTGCAGATATTAGCGATGTCAAACAAACCGAAGAAACCCTAAAACGACAACTGGCAGCAATTGAGGCGGCGATCGACGGCATTGCGATTATGCAAGGAGATACCTACCTCTATTTGAATCAAGCCCATCTAGAATTGTTTGGCTACGAACATCCCCAAGAACTGGTGGGCAAAACCTGGAAACTTTTGTATTCCCAACACGAGTTAGAACGGTTTGAGCGGGAAGTCTTGCCGGTGCTGGGGCGCGATCGCGCTTGGGAGGGAGAGGCGATCGCCACCCGCAAAGATGGCTCTACCTTTGCCGAAGGGCTATCCCTCACCCTGACAGAGGATGGATTATTGATTTGTGTATGCCGCGATATCAGCGATCGCAAACAGATCGAAGCCCAATTAGCAGAGAGTGAAGCTAAATTCCGGCGGCTGGTAGAAGGGGCTAATGATTTGATCTGGTCATGTGAACCCGATGGGATGCTCACTTATTTGTCACCGCAATTCAAGACCATGTTTGGCTGGGACGAGAGTGAATGGATTGGTAAGTCGTTTATATCCCTGGTGCATCCAGACGATCGCCCTTTGGTGGTTACTGATTATCGGGAGAATGTCAAACTTGGTAAAAAGTCAAGTGATTATGAGTTCCGACACCGCCACCGAGATGGCAATTATGTCTGGGTCAGAAGCAGCGCCCGACCCGTGATAAATGCTGAAGGGGAATTGATTAGCATCCAGGGAATTATATCGGATATCCGCGATCGCAAACAAGCTGAACTCGCCAGGGAAAGCAGTGAAATTCGCTTCCGCCGTGTGTTTGAGTCCAGTGTGAGCGGCATGATGTTTGCCGATTTTCATGGGAACATTATCGATGCCAACGATCGCTTCTTACAGATGATTGGCTACACTAGGGAGGAACTAAATGCTGGGATGATTCATTGGGATGCTATGACCCCGCCCGAATATCTCCCCGCTGATGTTGTAGCGATGGAGCGCCTGATGCAGGATGGCGCGATCGATTCCTTGGAAAAGGAATACTACCGTAAGGATGGCAGCCGGATTTCTGTCCTGATCGGAGCCGCACTTCTTCCAGGCTCAGAGGATCAAACTATTTGTGTATTAGTAGATATCAGCGATCGCAAACAGGCCCAGAAGGCTTTGCAGGAATCTCAGCAGTTTCTGCAAACGGTACTCGATACCATCCCGCTTTCGGTGTTTTGGAAGAATCGAGAGTCGGTTTTTTTAGGATGCAATCAGCAGTTTGCCAAAACTCTAGGCTTGCCATCGACGACCGAAAGTATAGGTAAAACAGATTTAGATATTTGCCAGAAAGAAGTCGAGGCGAACGAGTATTGTGCGATGGATCGGCGGTTAATCGAAACGGGTGAAGCTATATTAGGGATCGAAGAAACGCTAACCCTACCCAATGGTAAACCAATATTTCTCGAAACCCACAAGGCTCCCCTGCGAGACTGCTCAGGTAATATTATTGGTCTGGTAGGCACGTTTCAGGATATCACCCATCGCAAAGAAGCCGAACTGAGATTGCAACAACAAGCAAAACAGGAACGTTTGCTGGGAGCGATTACTAAACGGATGCGATCGTCTCTGAATCTGGACGAGATTCTCAATAGCACTGTTGAGGAAATCCATCAGCTCTTGCAATCAGACAGAACGCTGGTTTATCGGGTTTTTCCTGAAGGGACGGGGGCTGCCATTGCTGAATCAGTTTCGCCAAATAGGCTTAAGCTTCTGGATATCCTCTTCCCAGAAGAGGTTTTCCCCGAAGAGAACTACGATCGCTATATCCAAGGAAAAGTTTATGCCCTCAACGATAGGGAAGATGAAAATGAGTCAATCTTACCCTGCTTGGTTGAATTCCTCGCAGAAATCCAAGTCAGAGCTAAACTCGTAGTTCCAATTATTCTGAATCAAACCCTCTGGGGGTTACTGATTGTTCATCAATGCGATATTCCGCGCCAATGGCAAGACTGGGAAATCAATTTACTTAAACAAATTGCTAACCAATTAGCGATCGCAATTCAGCAATCTTACCTCTACGAACAGGTGCAATCAGAGCTGGCTATCCGCAAGGAAACACAAAAGGCGATCGCTTTACAACTGCAACGGCAGCGAACTTTGGGAGAAATCGCCCAGCAAATTCGCGAATCGTTGGATATTAAGGAAATTTTGGCGACTGTGACACAGCAAGTCAAAGAAATCTTGCAAGGCGATCGAATCATCGTAATCCGGCTATGCAATGGCAGAAGTCAAATAGTTGAAGAATCTGTGTTGACCGAGTTTCCCGCGCTCAAAAACCATCACTGGGACGACCAACTGTGGTCTCAAGAAATCCTCAACCACTATTCCCAGGGCAAGCCCCGTATCGTCCCGGATATAATGACCGATATGGGGACTAATTGCTTGGTCGAATACGCAAGCGTTGGTGAAGTCAAGTCCAAAATGGTTGCACCTATCCTGCAAGAAGTCCGAAGCAGCCAAAGCCATAGAGGGGTTGCCCCTGGCCCAACCAACAAGCTCTGGGGGGTTTTAGTCGTCCATGCTTGCCGAGAAAAGCGAGTCTGGCAAGAGTCTGAAGCGCAACTCCTGCAACAAATTGCTAACCAGTTGGCGATCGCGGTTCAACAAGCTAGCCTATTTGAGCAGTTGCAGCAAGAACTCACCGAACGGCAACAAGCCCAGCAGCAACTCACCGAGCGCAACGAACAACTGGCAGTCTCTAACCAAGAACTGGCCCGTGCTACCCGCCTCAAAGACGAATTCCTCGCCAACATGAGCCACGAACTCCGCACCCCCCTCAACGCCATTTTGGGCATGAGCGAGGGGCTACAAGAGCAAGTCTTTGGTATCGTCAATGAACAACAAATCAAAGCTTTACAAACCATTGAGCGCAGTAGCTCTCACTTACTAGAGTTAATTAACGACATTTTGGATGTCGCCAAAATTGAATCGGGTCAAATGGAACTCGATTGCACCCCAGTTTCAATCAATCATCTGTGTCAATCCAGTCTGGCATTTATCAAACAACAAGCCCTGCAAAAACGCATCCAGCTAGAGATTAAAGTGCCACTCAATCTGCCCGACTTATTGATTGATGAACGGCGGATGCGCCAAGTCTTGATCAACCTGCTCAATAACGCGGTCAAATTCACTCCTAACGGAGGACGCATCACTCTAGAAGTCAGCCGTCAACAGTCCCGGGCCGACCCAGATTCTGCCGATTCCTCACCCCATTTTTTGGTCAAAGAAACTCTGCAAATTTCCGTCATCGATACAGGTATTGGTATTGCCCCAAAACATATCAACAAACTGTTTCAGCCTTTTATCCAAATCGATGGCGCCCTGAATCGTCAATATACAGGCACTGGCTTGGGGCTTGCCTTGGTGAAACGCATTGTCGAACTCCACGGCGGGCAGGTGTTGCTCACCAGCACTGTGGGTGTAGGAAGTTGCTTCACGATCGAATTCGAGGGCAGGCACGGGGGCATCGAATTCGAGGGCAGGCACGGGGGCATCGAATTCGAGGGCAGGCACGGGGGCATTGAATTCGAGGGCAGGCACGGGGGCATCGAATTCGAGGGCAGGCACGGGGGCACTGCCCCTACTGGTGCGCCCTCTTCTGTTGCCCTGGAATCCCAGACAGAACCCCGCATCGAACCCAGCGTGCCCGAACAGGGAGGCTCTCCCTTAATCTTGGTGGCGGAAGACAATGAAGCCAATATCAGTACGGTGTCGAGCTACTTGAGAGCTAAAGGCTATCGCATTCTCTTGGCGAAGAATGGAGAGGAGGCGATCGCCCTGGCCAAGTCACAAAACCCCAATCTAATTTTGATGGACATTCAAATGCCTGGTATGGATGGCCTAGAAGCTATGCAGCAGATTCGCCTCGATCCTAGGTTAGTCGATGTGCCGATCGTTGCCTTAACTGCCTTAGCCATGACTGCCGATCGCGATCGTTGTCTTGCCGCCGGAGCCAATGATTACCTCACCAAACCCGTTAAGCTGAAGCAATTGGCAAGCACTATTCAACACCTTTTAACTTCCCTGGTAAGATAATTCATGAATGTACCATCTGTTTTGATCGTTGACGACGAACCCGATAATTTTGATGTGATTGAAACTCTCTTGAACGAGCAGGATTATCAATTGCATTACGCTGCCACCGGGCAAGAGGCGATCGCATCCCTCGACATATTTGATCCGGATCTTATTTTGCTGGATGTGATGATGCCAGGAATAGATGGCATCGAAGTTTGTCGGAAAATCAAAGCCATGTCAAAATGGCAAGCCGTTCCCATCATTATGGTGACAGCATTAAACTCAAAATCCGACCTTGCCCATTGTCTCACTGCGGGCGCTGACGACTTCATTAGTAAACCTGTAAATGCTATTGAACTACGTGCCAGGGTTCACTGTATGCTGCGAATTAAGCACCAGTATGACGACCTGCAAAGCTTACTCAAATTGCGGGAAGATATGGTTAAAATGGTAGTCCACGATTTACGCAATCCCCTGGCTGGCATCTTGCTTGGCTTGGAAATCCTAAAAAGCTTAGAGTATCCTAAAGAACAACAACAAATGCAACTGGAACGAATTTACTCGTCAGCACAAGCAATACAGCTATTAATTGATGATTTATTGCAAATTTATTTACTCGAATCCGGTAAAAATCGTCTCAATTACACTGATATTTATCTGTGCGACCTCATAGAATCTGCTATCTCAAACTTTGAAGGAATCGCTGCTAAAAAAAATCAGTTTATAGTCGCTCAATTACCAGGACAAAACAGTATAAAAGTCTCGGTTGATGCCACGATGATACATCGAATGCTGGACAATCTCCTCTCGAATGCCATTAAGTTTTCCCCACCCAATAGTCAAATCATAGTGACTGTAGAATTCCTCACATCTGGCAAGGCAAAAATCCAGGTTATCGACTCTGGCCCAGGTGTTCCTGATACATTGCGACACAAAATTTTTGAGAAATACGAGATTGGAAATCTGATGTCGAATGTCTCTCAAATAGGGTTGGGTTTAGCTTTCTGCAAAATGGTCGTTGAGGCACATGGGGGCGAAATTTGTGTCAGAAACAACCAACCACAAGGAGCAATTTTTGAAATCACTTTGGCAGCATAGCTGACGAGTATCAGATGAAATTATAAAATTTTTACCTTATTGAAATGGTGGCAATTATGTCTCAATTTTCTATCTTAATTGTTGATGATGAGCCGGATAACTTTGATGTGATTGAAACCCTGTTATCAGAGCAGGATTATCAATTGCATTATGCTGCCAGCGGGCAAGAAGCGATCGCATCCCTCGACATATTTGATCCGGATCTTATTTTGCTGGATGTGATGATGCCGGGAATAGACGGCATCGAGATTTGTCGGAAAATCAAAGCCATGTCAAAATGGCAAGCCGTTCCCATCATTATGGTGACAGCATTAAATTCAAAATCAGACCTTGCCCATTGTCTCACTGCCGGTGCTGACGACTTCATCAGTAAACCTGTAAATGCTATTGAACTGCGTGCTCGCGTGCATTCAATGCTCAGAATCAAGGAACAGTATGATAATATCCAGAACTTATACCACATCCAAGAAAATACGCTCAATGTCTTGGACAGCACCCTCAATGAGCTGCGTGGCAACTTAGCTTCTACTCTATCCCACGAACTAAATACGCCCCTCAATGGCATCTTAGGCACGATCGGGTTGCTCAAGGACGATATCGAAAACATGGATATCGCCCAAATCCGTGAGATATTAGGCTGGGCACATGACTCTGCCCGTCGCCTAGAAACATTAACGAAAAAATTCCTGATTTATTTAGGATTAGAACTATCCGCAAGTCAACAGCACAAAATGGAATCTGCCCGGACTCAATTTGTAGCTTCTGCCATTGAAGCCGAGTTGACATACCAGGCTCAGAAGGTCAACCGTAGCAACGATATGTTGTTCACTCTTGAGGAAGCGGATATCGCTCTATCAGAGCGATATCTATCAACTATTCTCCATGAATTAATTGATAATGCACTGAAATTCTCCTCACCAGAGACAACCATTAAAGTTAGTAGTCAAGTCCTAGGGGAGATGCTGCATTTATCTGTACATGACTCCGGGCAGGGCATGAAAGAGGAGCAAATTGCTAAAATTGGTGCCTTCATGCAGTTTGAGCGCAAGAGGTATGAGCAACAGGGCACCGGTATCGGCTTAAAAATTGTCCAGAAAATTGTCGAACTGGCAGGAGGAGAGTTCTCAATTACCAGTATCTATAAAAAGGAAACAACGGTACATCTCACTCTGCCAATTGTCCGCAATTAGCATGAGTTTTTCTATCAAGTCCGGTGGCATCGTTATGGAGATTGAGAAGGAATAAATTTGCTTTGCATGGAAATGGCAACACATCAAAAAAGATGAACTAGCAGGACAAATATTTGACTCGGAATTAGAGCTTGCTTCTGGGGTAATTCATGGGGTAGAAGGTAAAGAAAAAACCGTACACAACCATACACAACCTATTAAATTTAACTCGAATCACCCTACTTAATCTTTTGTTACATACTGGCGAATTTTGCCACCGACTTAGTAAGGAATGAGAATTACAGCGGATTCCAGGTTTATAAAGTACACCCCAGAAACCGGGTTTCTTCTGGATTTCTCGCCAGAAACCGGTTTTATTCAAGAAACCCGGTTTCTCTGTACTTCACTTACCTGGAAAGTGCTGTAAATAACTTCCACTCTTGAAAGTGGGATGGGCGTCCCGCCCGGCCCAAAAGGACGGGCGGGACGCCC
>NZ_JAUBUB010000050.1:0-46942 GCF_036705265.1 Microcoleus sp. B4-C2 | reverse complement strand
CGTCCAAAAAGGACGGGCGGGACGCCCATCCCACAATAACAATTAAAATTGTAAGTTATTTAATTCGCGATCCTAAGCGCGTCCTAACGGTCGGGCGCGCTGGCTATATTTACAAATTCCAGATTCCAGATTCCTCGGTGCGTGAATCTACGCAAACAAATATAATAAATTTACAATCCGAGTTATTGTGCAAGCCGATAATTGCGGAATTTATTTTTGCAATACTACAAATAGTTACCGTAAAAATACTGAGTTACAGGCATTATTCAGCTTATTATCAATTTGTGAACTGTTGCCAGAAAGCCTGAGCAAGGAGCATTTTCTGAATCCTTTAAACTAGCTTTAATATATCGCATCTTGGTTGGATGAGTATTCCTGCTAATTGTAATATTTGACTTAAAAAGTTTATGCTTAAAAGATAGGCTGGGGTTAAATATACAGTGCGCCCTAGAGTAACCATGTCACACTGCAACCAATCCATCTGTCGTTCCCGCAATCTCGTAGAAATGTGCGATACGGCTGCCAGTTGGCAGCAAAAAGCCGATCGACTAACGGTAGAATTAAACAGCACGCGCGATCGGCTTCACGCAGAAATCGATCGGCTAAAACTTGCCAACGAAACCCTTCACGCCGCTGTCAGTTGTGCCCCAATTTTCCTGTGGGCAACAGACAGAGAAGGCAAGTTAACTCTGGCAGCAGGGAAAGGATTAGAAAATTTGGGACTCAAACCAGGTGCAACTGTCGGGCGATCGATTTTTGAAGTTTACAGCAGCCAGCCAGATATCTTAGAAAATATTGCCGAGGTATTAGCAGGAAACGATCGCAATTGGAATGCCCGACAGGGGCATTGTATTCACGAAATTCGATCGGCAGCCCTGCGAGATGGAAACGGCGAAGTTGTCGGCGCCGTCGGTGTTTCTACTGAAATTACCGAGCGCGAGCAGTTCATCGCCACTCTGGAAACCGCCAATCAAGAATTAGAAGACAGACTTCAGCAGCAAACGGCAGTCTTCAATGCAGCACTTGCCGAAAGCGAAAAAAAGTACCGCAACCTCGTAGAAACCTCCCAAGAATTGATTTGGTCGATCGATATTGAAGGCCTCTTGACTTTTGTCAATTCCGCCGCCAAACGCATCTACGGTTACGAACCGCCAGAAATGATCGGACGGCGCTTCACCGATTTTTTAGTTCCCGATCAAGAAAATAGACCAAGAGAAATATTTGCCCAACTTTTAGCGAGAACCAAAATTCAGCCACAAAGCGCTAATTCTCCTTACGAAACAGTACACCTTCGCAAAGACGGTACCCCCGTCCACCTGCGCGTCAACAGCATCGTCAACCAAGCTGAAAACGGCGCTATTTTAGGCTTGTGCGGAACGGCGACAGATATTAGCGATCGCAAGCGATCGGAAGAAGCACTCAAAGAAGCTACAGACCAACTTCGCGCCGTTTTGGATGCCGTACCCGGACTGATTTCTTGGATCAGTTCCGATTTGCGGTATATCGGAGTCAACCAGCACTTAGCAACCTCATTCAACCTGTCTCCTGAAAGCTTTGTCGGTCAAGAAATCAACTTTCTCGACAAAGGCTCGACTTTCGGAGAACTGATCCGAATTTTTTTTAACAGTTCATCTCAGCAAACCTGCCAAGAAATAGAAATAGAAATTAACGGTTTCGTCCGCAACTATTTGATAGTAGCTCAGAAATATCATCAGGGAACCGCAGCAGTTTCTGTAGGAATAGACATTACCGATCGCAAGCGTGCGGAAGCTCTCAAAAACCAATTGATCTGCTCGTTGCAAGAATCAGAACACAAATTTCGCAGCCTTTATGAAGCCACCAGCGACGCAGTAATGTTGCTTGACGAACATGAGTTTTTTGACTGCAACCCCGCCACCTTAAAAATATTTGGCTGTAGCAACAAACAAGAATTTTACGGCAAGCATCCGAGGGAATTTTCTCCGCCATTTCAGCCTAACGGACAAGATTCAGCCAGTTTAGCTGCACAGAAAATGAACATAGCAATGCTCATAGGTAGCTGTCGATTTGACTGGGTACACCAACGACTCGACGGTTCAGAATTTTCTGCAGAAGTTCTGTTAAACGCAATGGAAATTAACGGACAAAAATTTCTCCAAGCTGTAGTACGCGACATTACAGATCGCAAACGGGATGAGGATCAAATCAAAGCCTCCCTCGCCGAAAAAGAAGTCCTTCTCCAAGAAATTCACCACCGCGTCAAAAACAACCTCCAAGTTATTTCTAGCCTGCTGAAACTTCAGTCTCGCTACATTCAAGACAGCCGCGTTAGTGAAATGTTAAAAGAAAGTCAAAACCGAGTCAGATCAATGGCTCTGGTTCACGAACAATTATATCACTCCAAAGACTGGTCAAACATTGATTTTGCTGAATACATCCAAAATCTCGCCCACAATTTATTCCAAGCTTATGAAATTCATGCAGAAGGCGTTAAGTTGCAAACAAATATTGCGCGGTGTTCTCTCAATATTGATACGGCAGTTCCTTGCGGATTAATTATCAACGAGCTTGTGACAAATGCTCTAAAATATGCTTTTAAAGGACAAGTGAAAGGTAAAATTAATATAGATTTCACTTTAGATAATAACAGAGTTTGCGTGCTAACTGTGAGCGACAGCGGAATTGGTTTTCCTCAAGACTTAGATTATCGAAAAGCCCGAACGTTGGGTTTGCGATTGGTCGGGTCTTTAGTCAAGCAAATTCGGGGGGGAATAGAACTGTTAGAAACTGCTGGCACGACTTTTAGAATAACCTTTTCTCAACCAAAATTGCACTCTGAGGAGAAAAATTAGTGTCCAACAAAAAAATTCTGATAGTTGAAGACGAGAGCATCATTGCAGAAGACATTTCCGACAGTTTGATATCTTTAGGATATAGAATAACTGGGATGGTCTATTCGGGAGAAGAAGCAATTGAATCGGCAGCAAAGTTGCGCCCGGATTTAGTTTTAATGGATGTTAACCTGCAAGGAGAAATCGACGGCATTACAGCAGCCGAAGAAATTCGCTTGCGCTTTCAAATTCCGGTAGTTTATCTGACAGCCTATGCCGATGAAACTACTTTACGACGAGTCAATAGTACAAAACCGTTCGGCTATATTGTCAAGCCATTTGAAGAAAAAAACTTGCACACAACTATTCAACTGGCACTCTACCGACATCAGTATGACAGCTTGACCAACCTGCCGAATCGTTCATTTTTGCGAGAAAAGTTAAGTCAAGTATTAGATGGTCAAAAAGAATTGTCAGGAGTCGTTCCAGTTGTCACGCTTAGCTTAGATAAAATCAACCGCATTAACAGTACCTGGGGACACGATATCGGCGACTCAGTGCTTTGCACCCTCGCCCAGCGGCTAACTAACTGCATGGAAAATATTCATATTGTTGCTCGTTTGGAAGCGGCAGAATTCGCGCTGATTCTTAAACCAGTGGCAGAAAAACAGGATGTGGCTAAGATTGCTCAAAACATTTTAGATATTGTATCCCAAGGTATGATTGTCCAAGATTGCGAAGTCTATGTCACTGCTAGTATGGGGATCTGCTTGTATCCCGGAGACGGCACTGACGGAGATGAAATGCTGAAAAATGCTTATATAGCAATGTATCAATCTCAGCAGAAAGGCGGCAATACTTATCATTTTTATACGGCAAGAAATGCTAATTTTTTTATCAATACACTTCTTCAAGAAACTTGCTTGCGCCATGCTTTAAAAAGCTCAGAATTTGAAGTATACTATCAGCCGCAAATAGAAATCAAAACAGGTAAAATTATTGGTGCTGAAGCTTTGGTGCGCTGGAATCATCCAGAACGGGGGCGAGTTTCCCCGGGGGAATTTATTCCAATGGCTGAAGAAATGGGCTTGATTGCACCGTTGGGTGAATGGGTATTAGAGACTGCTTGCAGGCAAGCTAAAACATGGCAAAGAGCAGGTTTACCGCCCCTGCGAGTGGCAGTTAACGTGTCAGCCCGTCAATTTGAGCGCAAAAATTTCACGGAAAGAGTCAGGGAGATATTAACGGAAACCGATCTCGATCCCAAGTGTTTGGAATTAGAACTGACGGAAAGTCTTGTTTTGCAAGACGAAATTGCAGCCGCTAAAGCTTTTACGGTGTGGAGAGATATGGGGATTAGGATAGCAATTGATGATTTTGGGACTGGATATTCTTCTTTGAGTTATCCAAAACGCTTTCCGTTTGATGCGATCAAAATTGACAAGAGTTTTATTCGCGATATTGCAGACGATCGCCAAAATGCAGCCATTACAGTAGCGATTATTCAAATGGCACACTGCATGAACATGACGGTGGTGGCTGAGGGGGTAGAAAATAAGCAGGAACTTGATTTTTTGTGCGATCACGAATGCGATGAAATTCAAGGCCATTTTTTCAGTCACGCTTTACCAATGGCTGAGTTTGAAGCGCTGCTGAAAAGCGATAAGTGCTGGGATTTACATCGATTCCGGTTGCAATCCTCATGATTGTTGACTGTTGACTGTTGACAACTGACAACTGACTATTGACTGATGAGTGATGATTAATTCAAAAGATACGATCGCCCAACCAACTTCCCAGCCACAGCCCGAAACCGGAAGTAGCCACCAACAGGATAACCGTATAAAGCCCGCTGCCGTTGTGGCTAAACCTTTCTGCAGCTACCATCCGCGCCACAACTCCAGCAATAATGCCGATCGCAGCCCAAGCCCCATAAACACTCTTAGACCCGGCGGTAGCCAAGGCTTCGACGAGATCCCCCGAACCCGCCCCAGCCAAAACCCCCGCCCACGCCCCAATCCCCAGCCCGATCGCACCTCGGAACCCGACGGGGCCGCGAGAATGCACACCTACTTCCGTCGCCAACCCGCAGGTCAAGCCGACAATCGCCCAACACACGGCCGCCACCAGCGCCTTAACCCAATTCCCAGAACCTGTTCCCGCCATCAATCCCGCTACTGTCACCACTCCCGCCACCGCCAAAACTCCCGCCACAACCCTAGACTCAGCCTCAAAACTGGCGATCGCCCCCAAACCAGCCCCAACAGCGCCCCAAGCAGCCCCTGTGACCTTTCCTCCCGCCTGAAAACCAGCGATCGACCCCCCCACCGCCCCAGCCAAAACTAACGCCGCCAGCCACACTTTAGGCGTTGCTGAACCCTCCGCCAGCAAAATCGCGGCCCACAGCCAATCTGCACCGCAGATTAAAGCCCACATCCACAGCGGGGCCGCTGATACCGTCAAAATCCAACCGGTCAAAGCGTAACTCGCCACGGCGATTGCCAGCGGCCACCAAGGGAAGCTTGAATAGTGTTGAGATGGCCGCACTTCCCTCGGCGCGCTTCGCGGTTTTGAGTATTGAGTTGAAAATTCTGTTTTCCTTTTCGAGGTAAGCTTTCGATAGTTTTGAGATGGCCGTGCTTTCCTCGCAACGCTTCGCCCTGGTTGCTTTGTGCCCCGCCACGCTTGACGATTGTGAGTGGTAAATCGTTTCTTGCTTGAAGAGTTTTTTTGAGTGAGAAATTTTTTGGAGGTGGCTTTTGGGCGGGTTTGACGGCGCTGGGAACCAGGCCTGGCTGCTGATTTTCCAGAACGCCTTCTCAGCGGCTTTTCCGGCGCAGGCGGCGGTGGCTGCTGAAACTGTTGTTCGATCGACCTCGATGATTCAGGCTGACTCAGAAACAACACCAACTGCTGGTAAGCTTGATTAATTTCTGTTAATCTTTGGTGAGCTTTTTGTTGCAGGCGGTCATTGTGGGCAAACCGATCGGGATGCCACACAAACGCTAAATCCCTGTAAGCGCGCTTAATTTCTTCTAAGGAAGTTCCAGGCTCAATTTCGAGGATTTCGTAGCATCGGTTAATGTCACCCATAGGCTTCGATCGGCAGATGTTGGTAAATTGGCGTGAAGCGAAGCTATCCCGATCGGGAATCGTACTTCACATCTTCTACTATTCTCAGCCAAGCTGCACATTAAGCCGAGATCCGATCGAGTGTCAAGCGTCCTCAAGTCTGCGGGCCATTCTTAGGGTTGATCGATGCAGGCGGACAACTGGCTACAATGAGAAAATACTTTCGTGCGATCGGTATTTGTGTCAGTGTCGGAAAATCAAGCTCCCATCTTCATCTTAGTTGACGGTCACTCCCTGGCCTTTCGCTCCTACTTCGCCTTCGCCAAAAGTCGAGACGGAGGCTTGCGAACGACGACAGGCATTCCCACCAGCGTCTGTTTTGGCTTTCTCAAGTCGCTGCTGGAAGTAATGGCGGCCCACGACCCCCAGTACATGGCGATCGCCTTTGACCTCGCCACGCCCACATTTCGCCACGAAGCAGACGAAACTTACAAAGCCGGTCGTGCGGAAACTCCCGAAGATTTCATCCCCGATATCAAAAACCTGCAAGAACTCCTCAGCTATTTGAATTTACCTGCAATAACTGCTCCCGGCTACGAGGCAGACGATGTTTTGGGAACTTTGGCAAACAAAGCCAGCGCGGCGGGTTATCAGGTCAAAATCCTCACGGGCGATCGAGATTTGTTTCAATTAGTAGAAACCGACAAACAAATCAGCGTATTGTATTTGAGTACAGATGAACTCAGGCGATCGGGCAAAGGCAAATCCCAAGAATACGGCCCGGAAGAAGTCAAAGCCAAACTCGGTATTTTGCCCGAACAAGTAATAGATTACAAATCCCTCTGCGGCGACAAATCCGACAACATCCCCGGAGTAAAAGGCATCGGTGACAAAACCGCCTTGCAATTGCTGGAAGCTTACAATTCCCTGGATGGAATTTATGCTGCGATAGACGAGATTAAAGGCGCAACTAAGAAAAAGCTAGAAGAAGGCAAAGAAGCTGCTTATCATTCTCAACGCATGGCGACAATTGTCCAAGACGTGCCATTAGAAATCAACTTAGAAGATTGCAAGCTTATAGGTTTTGACGAATCAGCATTGATTCCCATGCTGGAAAAATTGGAATTTAAGACATTTTTAAACAAAGTTAAACAAATTCAAAAGCGTTTTGGTGGCGTTGAAGAGAAGGAAAAACCACAAGAAGAATCCTCGTTCCCCGGCTCTGCCAGGGAACGCATATCCAGAGGCTCTGCCTCGTCGGAAAACACCCTAGAACAGCCATTGGAGGGTGTAGAAAAGCCATTGGAGGGTGTAGAAAAGCCATTGGAACAGGGCGGGCAAGATGCCCAACTCACAATCAATTCCTCCGAAGATGAAGCATTAGCTTTCTACAGTTTGGCAGAAACCCTAGCCGCCCAGCAGGAAAACAAATTACCCATTAAACCCCGAATAATTCAAACAACCGAACAGTTAAACGAATTAGTCAAACTGCTGCAAACCTACACCGACAAAACCTCACCCGTGGCGTGGGATACCGAAACCACCGCCCTCGAACCGCGAGACGCCGAATTAGTCGGAATTGGCTGCTGTTGGGGAACCGGCGAAGAGGATCTCGCTTACATTCCCACGGGACACAAAACGGGCAAAAACTTGGACAAAGCCACAGTTTTAAATGCTTTGCGTCCGATTTTGGAAAGCGAGAATTATCCGAAAGCGCTGCAAAATGCTAAGTTCGATCGATCGATCCTGCGTTGTCAAGGAATTAAACTAGCAGGAGTCGTCTTCGACACCATGCTAGCTAGTTACGTACTCAATCCCGAAAATAGCCACAGTCTCAGCGAATTGTCAAGAAAATACTTAGGCATTGTCGCCAAAAGTTACAATGAATTAGTGCCGAAAAACAAAACAATTGCTGACATCAGTATTGTAAAAGTAGCCGACTACTGCGGCATGGATGTTCACACCACATTTGGGTTAGTAAATAAACTTAGCACCGAATTAGATAAAGCTGATGAAGCTAGCTTTCCCGGAAAAACTTTGCGCGGGTTACTGCTGGAAGTAGAACAGCCTTTAGAACCAGTTTTAGCTGAAATGGAATATCAGGGGGTTCGCATAGACACAGGATATCTTAAAGAACTATCCAATGAAATGGAACCGCGATTAGCAGCAATTGAGCAGGAAATTTATAACGCCATACCTCTTGAGGATTTCAATGCTTATCTCGCCGAAAAAATCGAACATATCGAACCAACTTTAGGCACGGTTCCTCAGAAAGTTTACGAGACCGTGCCCAGTGCAATTTTAAAGCCTTATCTCAAGAAAGTCTTGCCAAAAAATAACCTGGATTTAGCTGAGATTAAACAGAAAGTTTACAACACAGCACCCAGTGAACTTTTAAAGTTGAACTCACCATCCCAGTTGAGTGAACTTCTGTTTGACATACTCAAGCTAAACACCAAAAAGTCTAGTAAAACTGCGACAGGCTTCTACTCCACCAATGCTGGCTTCCTAGAAAATTTGCAAGGAGACCATCAGGTTGTCGATGCTATCTTAGATTACCGTACCCTGCAAAAGCTTTACTCTACCTATGTAGATGCTATACCGAAGCGGGTGCGTCCCGATACTCAGCGATTGCATACTGATTTCAATCAAACTGTTACAGACACAGGTCGTCTGTCTTCTTCTAATCCTAATTTGCAGAATATTCCAATCGGTACGGAATTTTCTAAGCAAATTCGCAAGGCTTTTGTACCGGAAGCAGGTTGGCTGATGGTGTCGGCTGACTATTCTCAAATTGAACTGCGAATTTTGGCTCATTTGAGTCAAGAACCTGTGTTAATTGAAGCTTACCAAAATAACCGAGATGTGCATACCGTGACGGCTCAACTGTTGTTTGAAAAGGAAGAAATAACTCCCGACGAGCGCAGGTTTGGCAAAACGATTAATTTTGGGGTAGTTTACGGTATGGGGGCGATTAAGTTTGGCAAATCGATGGGTAAAAGCGCAGCAGACGGCAAAGAGTTTATTAAGCGATTTAACGAGCGTTACAGTAAAGTTTTTGAATATTTGGAGAAAGTAAAAAAAGATGCGATCGCCCTCGGCTATGTTACCACAATTCTAGGCCGCCGCCGCTATCTAAACTTCGACAAAAATGGCAGCCTCCGCCGCTTACAAGGCAGCAATCCCGAAGACATTCGCTCAAACGAACTTAAATCTCTCAGCAGAGATGACGCCCAATCTTTGCGGGCGGCAGCCAACGCTCCCATTCAAGGCTCTAGTGCTGATATCATTAAACTTGCCATGATTGAGGTACACAAAATTTTGCAAAACTATCAGGCGCGGCTGCTGCTGCAAGTTCACGATGAATTAATCTTTGAAGTCCCTCCCGATGAATGGGAAGAATTGCAACCAAAAATTAGAAGTGCGATGGAAAGTGCTCCGACAATTATAAGTGCGATGGAAAATGCTCTGCCGAAAAATACAAGTGCGATGGAAAATGCGCCCGGTATGGTACCGCTGATAGTTGACATCCACGCTGGGCAAAATTGGATGGAAACTAAATAAAACACAGAAATATGAGCCAACTTAAAATCGCCATTTTCCCCAAAATAAAAACCTTAAGTGCAGTTGCTATGCTATTGCTACTATTTGGTTGTCCGCAAAAGTTTGCACCGAATAACTATGCTGTCAAGCGAGTCAGCGACGGCGACACCCTTGTCGCCAGCGATGCCGCCGGGAAAGATATAAAAGTGCGTTTTGCCTGCATAGATGCACCGGAAGTCGCCCACACAAATGCTGAGAAAAATAGCAAAGCTGCCGCAAAGAAAAATCAGTTTAAGTGGGGAAATCTAGCGCACCAAAGAATGCAGCAGCTTGTCAATCAAGGGGGCGGTCGCGTTGTTTTGACCGTCACCGATACTGACCGCTACGGCCGCAAAGTTAGCGAAGTTCGCTTGCAAAATGGTACATTTGCCCAAGAAGTTTTGATCCGCGAAGGATTAGCAATGGTTTACCGTCCTTACTTGAAAAACTGTCCGAGTGCAAGTATTCTGGAACAAGCGGAAGCCGAAGCTAAGAAAAATCGCCGCGGCGTTTGGGGAGATTCTAAGTTTGTTCCCGCGTGGGATTTTCGCAAGAAATGATTTAGTCATTGGTTATTGGTTATTGGTGGTTGACAGTTGACTGTTAACTGTTACCAGTTCTCCATGCCCCATGCCCCACGCCCAATTCTCCATGCCCTATGCCCTATGCCCAATTCCCAATTCCCCAACAAATGTGATAGGCTCCAGATAAACTAATAGACTGCTGACAAAAGCGGTCTATTGCAATCACCCAAAATTAACTTTACCGGACATCAATGAATATCAAACATCTGGTTATTTCCGGCATGGCCCTGCTCCTCGGTACTACAATCGTAGGAAATGCTATTGCTCAAGGACTGACGGACGACCAAAAAACGGTTGTTTGTCGCTTGAAAACTGAATTTGATCAGCGGAAAGGCAACGGTCAAAAATTAGTATTTGTGCCGTTGCTGGGCCAAGTTCGCAAGCAAGTTTCATCTCCTTTTAGAGCCACGCTGCATCCTAATGTGGAGTATGTTTTTGTGGCCACTTGCGACGGAAATTGCCAGGATTTAAACTTATCTCTCAAGGATGCAAGCGGTCAGGAAGTCGCTGTGAGTCAAAAAACAGGCGAACTGGCGTCAATCTCTTTTACTCCCCCATCCCAAGGCGAATATCAAATCAGTGCTAAGCCTGGGGAATGCACGACGGCAGAGGGTTGCAGTTACGGCCTGGGAATCTTCGTTCCAGCAAGTGCTAGCGTACCTAATGCTTCAAGAATTCCTGCTGAGATAGCACAATTTCGACTTTGCCAGTAGGGGAACAAGGATAGAGTTGTAGGTTGCCAGGAGAGTAGAGTTTTTAATCAGAAATCTAACTCATAACTTGCAACTTATAACTCGCAACTTATCTCGCAACCACGCCCGACGGTGAGTAGGTTCTTAATCACTCAAACCCTCCCTTTGATTGTTTCTTCCTTCTTTCTTCTTCCTTCTGCTATAATTTGTTACGCATAACTCATCCAAACTGTCAAGCCGATCGAGCTGTGGAACCCTGCAAAGACCCCATAACTGCCGAAAGCTGGCTTGAAGCCAGAACTTTATTTACCCTCAGACAGGCATCAATTAGAATATAGATGGTGCCTCTCAAAGGTGACGAGTACATTGCCCATGTCTTTAACCTTAGCTTTGAAAAATCAACTGCAGAACCGTCCTCAAATAGGGTTGAAAAGTCTGTTGGGCCGCTTGGGTATCAGGCAGAAAATCGGCTGCGGATACGCATTGGTCATTGGTATTGCCGTTTTGGGTGCTGTGGCGGGACGGGGAGTAGAATCCTATCACAAACAGCAAGTTAGAGAAAAACTAGCGATCGACCGAGACAAAGCGGAAATCTTAACAAATCTCAATCACACGGTGCAGGAAGTCAGAATTCAGCAGCAAGAGCTCGCGAGTCTGACGGCCAAACCGCAAATTTTCGATCGCGAACGATCGGAATTCCTGACTCGCGTTGCTCAGATGAGCGGCATCCTCGAACAACTGCAAACTCTACCGCCGACGAAGAATCCCGATGTTGCCAAAGACTACCAACAGCTTCAACAGTTCGCTCAAGCCAACGGCAAAACCGTAGAATCATACTTTCAACAAGTACAAAAATTGTTGGCTACTGGGAAATTATCTGCTTTGAATCCGCAACAGCAGCAGGCTTTCGGGCGGAACTTGAACAATTTTGTGGCCGGCGAAACTGCTTTGAAACTCAAACAGTTTTCCGAGGATTCAGCCCAACTGGCCGTCAACTTTCGCGAGAAAGCAGACGAGGCATTGAGAACCTACGAAAATGCCGAAAAACTCGGAACTCTCATTCTCGTAGGCTCTCTCTTGATATCAGGTGCGATCGCAGCAATTCTAGCAGCATACACCAGCGGGGCGATCGCTCGCTCCTTAGAAGCCACAACCCTCATCGCTCAGCGAGTGACAGAAGAATCTAACTTTGATTTGCAAGTACCCGTCACTACTTCCGACGAAGTGGGAATGCTAGCAATTTCCCTCAACGAACTAATCCAAAGAGTAGCAGAATACACAGAAGAATTGCACGAAGCAAAAGTAGCCGCCGAAGCTGCCAACCGCTCGAAAAGTGCATTTCTCGCCAACATGAGCCACGAACTACGCACCCCCCTCAACGCCATCATTAACTACAGCGAAATGCTGCAAGAAGATGCTCAAGATTCCGGTTCAGAAGACTTTCTCCCGGACTTAGAAAAAATTCAAACCGCAGGCAAACACCTGCTGGATATGATTAGCGACATCCTCGACATTTCCAAAATAGAAGCAGGTCACGTCACGCTTTATTTGGAAAACTTCGACGTGGCGACCATGATTGAAGAAGTGATGACTACTGCTCAACCGCTAGTAGAAAAAAAAGGCAATTCTTTAGCACTGAAAACCAAAGGCGAACTCGGTACAATGTACGCCGACCAACCGAAAGTGCGGCAAATTCTCCTTAATTTGCTCAGCAATGCTGCCAAGTTTACCGAAAAAGGCGTCATTACTATCGGCGTCGAAAGAATGAAAATAGAAAAATCAAGACCGACCAAACAAAATAAAAATAATGATATTCACTCTGGTTCAAACTACACTTCTCAAGTTTTAATGTTTCGAGTCAGCGACACCGGCATCGGCATGACAAACGAGCAATTAGAGCAGATATTTAAACCTTTTACCCAAGCTGATGCTTCGACTACCCGCAAGTATGGAGGGACGGGTTTGGGATTGACAATTAGCCAGCGTTTGTGTCAAATTCTCGGCGGCGAAATTAGCGTTGAAAGCGAGGACGGGAAAGGTTCTACTTTTATTGTCAGTCTCCCGGAACGGGTTGTGATGCAGGCATGAAGTCAATCGATTTTAGATTTTAGATTTTAGATTTTAGATTTTAGAATTGAAGCATTGAGCCCACGGATAAATTCGGGGGCTTGTATCCTGGATGCTTTCGGTGAGGCAAGATATGGATTTTGACACGGATATACGGATTAATTATTCGAGCATTCGTCAATAGTCAGGAGGCAGATATTCCAGGAAAAAGAAAGAGGGAGGAAGGAAGAGGAAAATTTTAAAATGTATTGATATATCAATTATCACAATAAAGAATAATTAACAACCCGGACTAACGCACAGACTCTATCTGTAGGTGCGCCGTGTGCACCTTACAGATAGGGGTTCTGCGTAAGTCCTGATAATTCCCAGGTTTTGACCTGGGAATATAGCAAGCCTAAAGAACAAAGCCTTGTACAACAGTAGTTTTCAAGACTCCTTCAAAAGTGCGTTCTGTCTTGTCCAGCAGCACAACGACATTGCGCCGATTCGGAGACAAACGAACTTCTCGGATTGAATAAGAGAACACCCAATCTTGAAAATTGTTTAGCGATCCGAGGACACGCTGCCGACCGTTATGATTAATTACAAGACGCATGGCGGCGCTTTCTCTGCCAGCAGAAGCATTTTTTTGCCGCTGTTCTAGGCGAATTTGTAAAGGCTTTGCTGTATTGACTCTGACGGCGACTGTCTCGCTTCCATTAGCTCCGGGAGTACGAGAAATAATGTTCAGTTTAGTTCCAGCGTGAGGAGGAGTTAACTTCAAAGTTTGCCTGCTATTCCAAGTTTTTTTAAGCAAGTCATCTTCTGCCATTTTAGTGCTTTTATTGGAGTCTGGTTCGCCATATTTAGTTTCGATACACCCATTTCTGATGCAGGAATTTGCAGCAACTTGGACAATTTGCAATTCTGCTTTGGGAATTCCCGCTCCAGTATCTCTGGAACTTTCTAGATACAAGTAGTAATTGCTGTCGGCGGAAAAACCAGACATCCGGTGTGCGGCACGCCAGGTACTTGCCAAAGCTTCAGGGGCTAGTGCGATCGCGGCACTTGCTATAATTCCTAACGAAATTAAAGGTAAAATTTTCATAGCTATCTTTTCCATGTGTGAGAGTTATAGCGGCTGTTATTGATGAGTAAAACAATAACGCTTCGGGTTTCGCTATAGGACTGTGACGGTTCTCAAGTCCTCTCTCCTATTTACATGAGTGTTTCTGCATTTTCCGTAGCAGGAGACTGTTTAAGAATGTGCCGTTTTTTCAAGTGGCACTAGAAAGCATTTTTAATGTGAAAGCTGGTCTTATCTCACATCTTGCACTATTCTCAAGAACAGGCAAGATGCCTGTTCCACAAGAAGAAAATTCACTCTTTGTGGAACAGGCATCTTGCCTGTTCATAAAAAGCTTATTGACAATGGTGCAACATCTCAGTCTTATCCAAGAGTCCAACTTTTAGGCGCAAAAGTTTGCTTTTCCTTGCGAGGGACTGCAACCAAGGACGGAAATACCTATCTCAAGATAGGGGAACACCGATCCGCCCCCCCTCTGCAACTCCCTACAATGACAATTGTACGGGCGATCGAGCAATTGCCTCTACAGCAATCATCATTTTTAATTCAGGGAATTAAAATTTATGCAACCGAATAATCCAAACCAATTTACAGAAAAAGCCTGGGAAGCCCTCGCGCGCACCCCCGAAATCGTCAAAGCAGGTCAGCAGCAGCAGCTAGAAAGCGAACATTTGATGAAAGCTTTGCTGGAACAAGAATCGGGACTTGCTAGCAGCTTATTTAACAAAGCGGGAGTTTCCGTAGCAAAATTGCGCGATCGCACTGACGAGTTTATCAGTCGTCAGCCGAAAATTACTGGAAGCGGCGGCAACGTTTATCTAGGTCGTTCTCTCGACACTTTGCTCGATCGCGCCGAAACTTACCGAAAAGAGTACGGCGATGAATTTATATCGATCGAGCATTTGATACTAGGTTACGTTAACGACGATCGCTTTGGCAAAAATTTACTACAAGAATTTAAACTAGATGAAGCCAAGCTCAAAGATATCATTACCCAAGTCCGGGGGAAGAACAAAGTGACCGATCAAAATCCAGAAGGCAAATACGAAGCGCTGGAAAAATACGGCCGAGATTTGACTGAAGCCGCGCGTCAAGGCAAACTCGATCCGGTAATCGGACGGGATGACGAAATCCGCCGCACGATTCAAATTTTGAGCCGTCGCACCAAAAACAACCCCGTACTAATTGGGGAACCGGGAGTAGGTAAAACTGCGATCGCCGAAGGACTCGCCCAGCGAATTATCACCGGAGATGTGCCGCAATCTCTCAAAGACAGACAATTAATTAGCTTAGATATGGGCGCATTAATTGCCGGGGCAAAATTCCGGGGAGAATTTGAAGAACGCTTGAAAGCGGTGCTCAAAGAAGTTACCGACAGCAACGGCAAAGTCATCTTATTTATCGATGAAATTCACACCGTTGTCGGTGCGGGTGCAACTCAAGGCTCGATGGATGCCGGCAACTTACTTAAACCGATGTTAGCGAGGGGAGAATTGCGCTGTATAGGCGCTACAACTCTCGACGAATACCGCAAGTACCTCGAAAAAGATGCGGCACTAGAACGCCGTTTTCAACAAGTTTATGTTGACCAACCGACAGTTGAAGATACTATCTCGATTTTGCGGGGTTTGAAAGAACGGTACGAAGTGCACCACGGGGTAAAAATTTCCGACAATGCGTTAGTGGCGGCGGCTACTTTGTCTACTCGATATATTAGCGATCGCTTCCTTCCAGACAAAGCCATTGACTTAGTTGACGAAGCAGCCGCTAAACTCAAAATGGAGATTACTTCCAAGCCGGAAGAACTCGATGAAATTGATCGCAAGGTTTTGCAGCTAGAAATGGAAAGACTGTCGCTGCAAAAAGAAAGCAATATTGCATCGGTCTACCGTTTGGAAAGACTGGAAAAAGACTTAGCAAACCTCAAGGAACAGCAAAGCGCTTTGAATGCCCAGTGGCAATCGGAAAAAGGTGTCATCGGCAATATTCAGAAGATTAAAGAACAGATTGATAAGGTGAATATTGAAATTCAGCAAGCTGAATTAAAATATGATCTGAACCGCGCGGCTGAGTTGAAATATAGCAAGTTAACCGAATTGCAAAAACAACTGCAAGAAGCAGAATCTCAACTGTCAGCAACTCAAACCACAGGTAAAAGTTTGCTGCGGGAAGAAGTTACCGAAGGTGACATTGCCGAGATTATTTCCAAGTGGACGGGAATTCCGATCAGCAAGTTAGTTGAATCGGAAATGCAGAAACTTCTGCACTTGGAAGATGAACTGCACAAGCGGGTAATTGGACAGGATGAAGCGGTGACTGCGGTTGCAGATGCAATTCAGCGATCGCGCGCAGGTTTAGCCGATCCCAATCGTCCGGTTGCGAGTTTTATCTTCCTCGGCCCCACGGGTGTTGGCAAAACCGAATTAGCTAAAGCATTAGCGTCTTATCTGTTCGACACGGAAGAAGCGATCGTGCGAATTGATATGTCGGAATACATGGAGAAACACGCAGTTTCGCGGTTAATTGGTGCGCCTCCGGGATACGTTGGCTACGATGAAGGTGGACAATTAACTGAGGCTGTGCGCCGCCGTCCTTACTCAGTGATTCTATTCGATGAAATCGAGAAAGCGCACCCGGATGTCTTCAACATCATGCTGCAAATTCTGGATGACGGCCGCGTTACCGATGCTCAAGGTCACACGGTAGACTTTAAGAATTCTGTGATTATTATGACATCGAATGTCGGCTCTCAATACATCTTAGATGTGGCGGGAGATAACGAACAAATGCGGAGTCGGGTGATGGAAGCCATGCGGGGAACTTTCCGCCCGGAATTCTTGAACCGGATTGATGAGATGATTATCTTCCACGGTTTGAGTAAGGCGGAACTGCGGCAGATTGTGCTGTTGCAAGTTAAGCGCTTGGAAAAACGGTTAGCCGATCGCAAAATGTCTCTGAAATTGTCGGAATCTGCGATCGACTTCTTAGCAGAAATTGGTTACGATCCGGTTTACGGTGCGCGGCCTCTGAAGCGGGGAATTCAACGCGAGTTGGAAACGCAAATGGCGAAGGGCATTTTGCGGGGAGATTTTGCTGACGGCGATACCATTTTTGTGGATATCGAGAATGAAAGGTTGGCGTTTAAGCGGCTGCCGGCACAGTTGGTGACTGCGAAATAATAGGAGTAGGGTGGGCTGCGGCCCACCTTATTTTTTTGAGGCGATGGTTCTTTTTTTTACTGCGGATGAACGCGGATGGGATTGCGGGCGATCGTTCTTAAGGGCGATCGCTTTCTGATTTATCTTTTTTCTGTTCTTGACGTTCTCGAACAGATTTAGCTGCCACATGGGAAAGCAGGTTTGCGAGCGTTCTATCTTCCTCTTCGGCCCATTCGGACAAGGCTTGATGAACGTCTTCTGGAAGTGTAACTGTGACTCGCATTCGTGAAGGCATGGGCTGGCATGGTTTTACTTCAATTGTCTTCAATCTTACACTCCAACACCTTTCAGTATCGCGCCGTCTTCAACTCGGGCGATCGCTCCGGGATTCGTCCTTTTTCTGCTCTTGGCGCTCTCTAACAGATTTCGTCAGCAGGTAAGTTGTCAAACTGCTAACGGATCTGCTTTCTTCTTCTGCCCATTCTTCCAGAGCTTTTTGAATTTCCTCTGGTAGGTATGCGGTAACTCTTCCCCGTGAAGCCATTCGTTGCACTGCAAAACATCTCAACACAGTCCATCTTACGCTGTTTTGAGTTAAGACCGATAAAAATATTTCATTTTGAGTTATTTTAACTCATTGTACGTCATTATGTGTTATAATACGACCTGTAAACAGTCAAAAGCCAGCCCCTTACTGTGGAAGGTTCCGGGCTGGCTCTGGCTCCAACAATTCACTGGAGACGGATTCTATTATGACGTACAAAGAACGCTTGTGCTGTTGGGCGATCGCCCGTTTGTTACCCTCTGAGCAATGGATAATTGTTGCCCGCTTCCGCAGTCGTTCAGATGCAGACGGGCATTTTCAGTTTTTGCGACAAACTATACCTCACGTTAAGTTTGAGGTTGTGTTCGATTCCAGTGGGGACAGTCACCGTTTATCGGCGTTGGGCCGCCCTTCCAATCCCGTCACCAGCGCGTTATAAATGGTAATTTTCGCGGCGGTTTCAGTTAATTAAACATGGGCGATTCCCTACGGGATAGCTTCGCTTCACGCACTTTTTTTGATAAGTGCGATCGTCCGTACCCTCTCAGCCAAATCAGAATTTACACTGGGGTGGCCTCAAGACTAAAATTCTCCGAACAGGAATTTATCAACCTTGGGCTGTGGTAAAATTATCGTATCCACAACACTTTCTCGTTACTTAAAAATATGCGATCGAAACTCGAAGAAATTACGCTTCAAGACAGAAATGCTGCTGAAATGGAAATTCGCGACAAGCAGAAGCAAATTAATTACGATACGAGAGACTATCCCCTCGAAATACTTGTTCAAAAATATATGGAAGGAATTAACGATGATACTAATAAGTTGTTTATTCCCGACTACCAACGCGAACTTGTTTGGGATGAAGCAAGGCAATCAAAGTTTATCGAATCGGTAATTTGGGGGCTGCCAATACCTTCTATATTCGTTGTTGATATCGGCCATGATGAAAATGATGAACCACGTTTAGAGATCGTATACGGTGCACAACGCATTCTTACCCTAACTAGATTTGTTAACAACGAATTAACCTTAATTGGACTCCAAAAAATAGAGCAGTTAAATGGATTTAAGTTTAGTGATTTACTCATGCCTCGCCAGAGGAACTTCAACCGAAAGACAGTTCGGACTATCCAATTAACTGAAGCTGCGAATGAGGAAGTCCGAAGAGATTTATTTGAACGGATACAATCCTTTTAATGGCAATGTAAATTCATTTTACCTACTGTACAAAACCCGAGGCAACCAGTTTAATAAATGTAGTGGCGCGTATTGAATATTTCCGCAATTAACTGCCATGTCACACTCATGAATACTGTATTTTTAGACTTTAATACACGCGCCAAAGAGGTGAACGATTACTTCATTTTTTTGGAAAGCTTGGAAAAACAGACAACGAAGTTAGCTTTATTCGATACTCGTGGCAAATACCAAATTCAAAGCCTCGATCCAGAGTTAGCAAAAACTCTCAAAGCTAATGCTTTTTTGTTGCTGTATAATTTAGTTGAATCCACTATGCGAAATGCGATTGAAGCCATATTTGAGGAGTTTAAAAATAAATCCATCTCCTTTGACCAACTCCAACCTGAAATTAAACTGATCGTCCTCCAAAATCTTAAAAATCGTTCTCCTAAGAAAATTTATTTAACAATTAATCAACTCTCTACTGATATCATCACAGCTACATTTGAACGTGAAGAACTGTTTTCGGGGAATGTGGATGCTAGGTTAATTAAAGAAATAGCAGACAAATACGGTTTTTCATATCAAACAGACTTTGCTAAGACAAAAAACGGGCAAAATCTTGTAGTGATTAAAAGTAATAGAAATGACTTAGCGCACGGCATTAAGTCTTTTGAGGAAGTTGGGCGAGATAAGACAATTAAGCAACTATTAGAAATGAAGGAAGAAGTCGTAGAGTATTTGACGCAAATACTGGAAAATATCAGAGATTATCTTGACAATGAAGAGTATTTGGAACTAACTACAGGTAATCCTTAATTTTAGGCTAAGAAACCGGGTTTCTCGGATGATTTAGGTAGGGTGGCGAGATATCTCGGAAGAAACCCGGTTTCTGGGAATGATGTGAAGGCTACTTTCGCACCATCACAGACTTAATTACAGCATTCGGGTGATACTTATTAGTCTGAAAAAATCCCCCTTTACCAGCGCCATAAACTCCCCCAAATTGTTTGCCTTCAGCCTTGGGAACAAACATAATGTTTCTCGTGGGTTGCTTGGCAAATACAACCCCTTCTCTCATTTCATTATCCACGTTATAAGATAAAGTAGCCTTGCCGTAAATTGCCTCAGCTTGTTTCAGAGTCATTCCTGGCCCGACGCCCTGAACTGTTTTATAATTAGAATTCTCAGTCATCAAAAGTTCAATGACATCGGTATCTTTTAGCTTTGTACCAGCAGCGTAGATAATCCGATATTGCACTTTTCCCGATCGGCTAACTGCCACAGCATCAAAGTCTACCATAAAAGGAGACTCTACCTTAAACTGCGCCGTGGAACCCAGAGCCTTTTTCAATTGTCCGAAAGTCATCCCCACCTTCGCCGCTCCAATTGTGCGATCGGAAATTGTTAAACTTGCAGAAGGTGTTTTTTGAGCAGCATTTGCCATTTCCCCCAGCTTATTTGCACCCCCAAGCGCAACAGCGGAACCGGGCTCGGAAATTAAGGTGAGGTAACTGCCGATCGCCAATAAAACAGCTATCATTGATCCAGACAAAACTTTAACATTCAACATGACTAATTCTCCTAGATTTCAAATGCGACTATCTACCCGTATCTTTTTGACTATCCTGGGCCTCACCCTCCTAGTTTGGATTCTCAGAGGTGTTGGCCTCTTGACATTCATTCCCGGTGGTGTAATTTGGATACTGATTTTGTTGTCTTTTGTTGCGGGTATTCTCAGCACTTTACTCCGTCGGTAAGCCAGCATCCGGCAAATAAAAATTAACAATTAACAATTAACAATTAAAACTTAACAAATTATTTTAATTTTGATTGTTTGATAGCCTTTCCCACTGTTACATTTAACTGAGCGCCGATCAGCATCACCAAAGAAGAAAGATCGAGCCACAGCAGCAACACAATAAAAGTTCCGATCGTGCCGTAAGTCCAACTGTAATTGCCCAAGTGCAAAACATAAAACCGAAATAAAGCTGAAAATAGCGCCCACAAAATAGCAGCAAAAACAGCTCCCGACAAAATAGGAATATCTGGTTGACGGCGGCTAGGCCCGTAGCGGTAAACAAAAGCAAAAGCCAGTGATATAATTCCCAAAGAAATCGGCCACCGCCACAACCGCCAAACACCTAACAGTTGCGACTCCAAAGGGCAAGTGCTGGCGAGTAGCAGGCAATTTTGGACATTTTTTAAATTGCAAGTGGCGACGGACTCCAGCAGGCAACTCTGGCGGGCAATAGCTTGTACAATTAAGTCGCTGACAAAGACTACTCCCGATGCTAGAATTAACAGCACAATTGTACCGATACTCAGGGCCAGAGAAATAAGTTTTGCTTTCCAAAAGGGTCGAGTTCGATCGCTCGGGATGTCATGGATGCGATCGAGTGCAGCCATCGCCGCGCTCATTACTCCAGAAAATGCCCAAATCGCCCCAAGAAAGCTCACCGAAAACAGCCCTTTACTGCGAGTTAACAGAATTTCTTTGATTAAGCCGCCAATCAACTTCCGCACGTCATCGGGTATAACTTCGCCCAAAAGACGGGCGATTTGATACAGTGTTGACTGCAAAGGTTCAAAGAGGGCGATCGCAGATAAGATCGCCAACAGCCCCGGAAACAGCGCCAGCATAGAATTGTAGGCCATTTCCGCAGACAGCCCAGGCAAGCGCTGTTCTCCCGCCTTCGCGCCGACTTCCTTGAGCGTACCCCAAGTCAAACACCGACAAAACAGCCAAAAACCACCAAATTTCCGTTTGAGAGCTCTCAGCAGCCTTAAAAGCGCCTTAAACAAAGCTAAAATCAGGTAGCGCAACCAGTAAAAAATGTTCATAGCGCACAGGCAACGGGGAGAAAGATGAGGTACACAAGTCGTTAATTAATTAAGCCATTATCAACTCGCAATTGCCAATTCCCAATTCCCCAATCTAAAATCTAAAATCTAAAATCTAAAATCAATATTATGGCTCAGGATGTCAGACAGTGGTTAGATGAAATCAAGCGGCTGCAACAGCAGTTAACAGAAGTTTCGCGCGATCGCGATGAGGCTGGTGAAAGTGCCGCTCAGTGGCGCCAACTCTACAATACTGAAGCCGAGCAGCGGCGGAATGATGCTAAATTAACTCAGCAAAGCATCGCTTCTCTGGAAGCACAAATACAGCAATTACAAAATTTTTCCCCCATTGTGCCCGAAGGCGACGATGCTGGAGTTGCTCGCCAGCAGGAAGTCGAACAACTGCAAACAGTAGGCGAACTTAAAGCTAAGTTAGCAGAAGTTCTCGAAGAGCGCGATCGGGCGATCGAACAAGTTAAACAACTCACTCAAGCCCTCAAACAAGAAGAAGCCCGTCACGCCGAAACTAGCAAAAATTTAACTAGCGCCCTCGGAGATGCCGTTGACTTGCTCACGAAAGCCCAAAATCCTGCCCCTGCAAAAACCGAGACAGTATATTCTTTAGAAATAGTACCTACTCGCACTGCAAATCCTGGCGAAACTGCTCTGGAAATACGTCAAACTTCCGCCCCAGGCAAAAATACCGCCCAACTTCCACCTTCTAAAAATCAGTTACTCGATTTACCGCCCTTTGGGAATTAGGAGTTAAAAATTCAGGAATTGTCGGCATGGCGAGTCCCCTTAGCAGGTGGGATTTAGTTACCGATGTGTTGTTTTTGCTTTTCCTGCAATTAAGCGGCATTAATTTCTCAGCCTCTTTATGATATTCAATTCCGGTTATATCGGAATGATTAAACCACAGAGGACGCAGAGGATACAGAGGAAGGGAAGAGAGATGAATAATTCCGATGAAGGGCTGAGTTGATATTATTCCGCATCTACGGATAATCTACTAATCGATGTAACTGTACTATATCTCAACCTATAATCCGCATTCAAAATTTTGAGGACTGCCAAAAAATCTTCCTCGCGTTGTACCAACCTACAGTCTTTAGATAGAACTTAATCGAGCTAAATTTTACTACTATCGACAACGACTGATGCGCGAGGAAACTTCATGAGGGCAGAGATATCCCTAGTCTGGAAAAAGATTCAGAGCATGATCGACGGCTTTCTGATCATGTTGCCTAATATTGTGCTGGCGTTAATTGTCTTTGCAATTTTTTACTTTGTGGGTAGGCAAATTAAGAGAGTGGTCAGGCGAGTTACCCGCAAGCACCACCAAGCTCGAAATTTGGGGCTGGTGTTAGGACGGTTAGCCCAGAGTCTGATCGTTCTAGTTGGTCTATTTATTTCTCTTTCGATTGTAATTCCCACATTGAAAGCTGGCGATTTGGTGCAACTGCTGGGAATTAGCGGGGTGGCGATTGGTTTTGCCTTTCGCGATATCTTGCAAAACTTCTTAGCCGGTATCCTAATTCTGTTGACGGAACCGTTCCGAATCGATGACCAAATTGTGTTTAAAAACTTTGAGGGAACGGTAGAAAATATTGAGACGCGCGCTACAACAATCGAAACCTATGATGGTCGGCGGATTGTCATTCCTAATGCCGAATTGTTTACGAATACGGTGACAGTGAATACTGCTTTCGATAAACGCCGCATGGAATACGATATTAGTATTGGTTACGGCGACGATATTGACCACGCCAAGCAGTTAATCCTGGAAGCAGTGTACAGCCTGAAGGAGGTTTTGAAAGCTCCTGCACCCGATGTGCTGGCGATGGAGTTAACAGAAAGTACCGTCAATATCCGCGTTCGGTGGTGGATTGCTCCGCCGCGCCGAATTGACGATTTGCGATCGCGCGACAAGGTAATTTGTGCTATTAAAAAAAAGCTATATGTGGAAAACGGCCTCGATTTGCCTTATCCCACGCGGAACATCTTGTTGCACGATCAAAGCGAAGAGACGGATGGCGATCGCTCCCAGCAGCGTGAAGGATGGCCCGCGGGCAAAAGTAAAGTTCCGAAACCTCGTCGTATGCGCCGCTCTTTGCGAAAATTGACTCAAGGGCGATCGCAACTTGAGGACAACGGACAATCTTAACCGCGTCACAATTCATGAAAAATATCAAGTTGAGAAAACTTTGGGAGTCGCTACACTGCGATCGCACACCGGAATTGATATCACTCGCCGCTCGATCAAAGGAGTAACAAACCAGGATTGATATGATGCC
Source organism: Microcoleus sp. B4-C2 (assembly GCF_036705265.1). Taxonomy (NCBI): domain Bacteria; kingdom Bacillati; phylum Cyanobacteriota; class Cyanophyceae; order Oscillatoriales; family Microcoleaceae; genus Microcoleus; species Microcoleus sp. B4-C2. The sequence goes on along the minus strand of NZ_JAUBUB010000050.1, from coordinate 23,041 downwards.
TAATTTTCAAGCAAAAACCACAGTCCGATTGCCGTAAACTAAAACACGATTTTGTAAATGATATCGCACCGCTCTTGCTAACACAACCCTTTCTAAATCTTTACCTTTGCGAATCAAATCAGAGACTTCATCGCGGTGACTGACGCGCACAACATCTTGTTCGATAATCGGGCCAGCATCTAAATCGGGTGTAACATAGTGGGCTGTTGCACCGATAATTTTTACCCCTCTTTCATAAGCCCTTTCGTAGGGATTTGCACCCACAAACGCGGGTAAAAATGAATGGTGAATATTAATCACATTGGGAAATTTTATGATAAAGTCTTGACTCAAAATTTGCATATATTTAGCCAAAACTACTAAATCAATCTTATATTTTTTAAGAAGTTCTAACTGTTGTGCTTCTTGAATAGCTTTATTGTCTTTAGTAATGGGAATATACTCAAAGTCAATACCGTATTGTGCGGCAATGGGCTTTAAATTTTCATGGTTGCTGATTATCAGGGGGATTTCACCTTTAATTTCTTGCGCTCGCTGTCGCCAAATCAAGTCTAATAAACAGTGATCTTGACGGCTTACCCAGATTGCGATGCGTCGAATTTTATGAGAGAAATGCAATTGCCAGTTGGCTTGTAAGTCCTTGGCAATTTCACTAAAAGCAGGTGTTATTTGTTCGGTGGTTAAGTCAAAATCATCTAATTGCCATTCGAGTCGGCTCAGAAATAATCCGGCGGTAAAATCTGTATGGTGATCGGCGTGAATGATATTGCCGTTGTGGGAGGCGATAAAATTGGCAAGTAAGGCGACGAGTCCTTTGCGATCGGGACAGGCAATTAACAGGGTTGCAGTAGGTTTGGTCATAATATAATAACAAAACTGTCTCGCTGAGTTTATTGAAAAAAAAGTTATTTCAAAGGAGTTTATTGATACTAACTCCGAGCATAAATTGTGATCTCATCCCTATTTTTGGGGTGCATGGAGATCTCAGGCGAAAATATAGGATGTCGCGTTTAGGGGCGGGCAAGATGCCCAACCCCTACTCCCCACAAGAGATGTTAACTAAAAGTGGAACAGGCATCTTGCCTGTTTCGATGGGTTTAGGGGCGGGCAAGATGCCCAACCCCTACTCCCCACAAAAGATTTTAACTAAGAGTGGAACAGGCATCTTGCCTGTTTCGATGGGCTTACGGGGGGGCAAGATGCCCAACCCCTACTCCCCACAAGAGATTTTAACTAAGAGTGGAACAGGCATCTTGCCTGTGTCTATCTTCCTTCTTCCTTCTTCCCTGTTCCTTCTTCCTTCTTCTAAAATCCCATCGCCCCAGCTACTGCATCCAAAGTCGGAGCAATGCCGCTTTTAAATTGATTGTTGCTGTGATTAATTGCGGTATCGGGGTCTTTCAAACCGTTACCAGTTAGCACGCAAACTACGGTCGCCCCAGTCGGAACTTGGTCTTTTACCTTTAGCAAACCGGCCACAGAAGCTGCACTCGCCGGTTCGCAGAAAATTCCTTCCTGTGATGCTAACAAACGGTAAGCGTCGAGAATTTCGGCGTCGGTGACTGCGGCAAAACTGCCGCGGCTGGCTTCGGAAGCTGCGATCGCCTGTTTCCAGCTAGCGGGGTTGCCGATCCGAATCGCCGTCGCCAGGGTTTCTGGGTGCGATACCGGTGAGCCAGTTACCAACGGCGCAGCCCCGGCGGCTTGAAATCCCATCATCTGCGGCAAGCGCGAACATTTTTTGGCTTGGTGGTATTGACAAAAACCCATCCAGTATGCTGTGATGTTTCCCGCATTTCCCACCGGAATGCACAGCCAGTCGGGGGCGTCGCCTAAAGCGTCCACCACTTCAAAAGCTCCGGTTTTCTGACCTTCCAAGCGGTAAGGATTGACGGAGTTGACCAATGTCACGGGGTAGTTAACAGCCATTTCGCGGACAATTTCTAAAGCTCGATCGAAATTTCCGCCAATCGAAATTACTTCTGCACCGTAAAGCAAAGCTTGCGCCAGCTTGCCCAAAGCCACGTAACCTTCGGGAATCAACACGAAAGCTCGCATCCCCCCGCGTCGGGCGTAGGCGGCGGCGGAGGCCGAAGTATTGCCGGTACTGGCGCAAATTACTGCCTCCGCACCAGCTTCCTTCGCCTTGGAAATCGCCATTGTCATCCCCCGGTCTTTGAAACTACCAGTGGGGTTGAGGCCGTCGTATTTCACCAAGACGCGCACGTCTCTACCGATGAGAGAGGCGATCGCAGGTGCTGGAATCAGGGGAGTATTGCCCTCTTGGAGAGTGACTACCGGCGTGGTTTCTGTCACCGGCAGGTAGGGGCGATAAGCTTCGATCAAGCCGGGCCAGCCGTAGCGTTTGGGTTCGGCGGCGCGGGCAGCGGAGTTAGCAGCAGAGTCAGTAGCAGGTAGGATCAGGGTCACGATGTCAATGGTTTTAGGCAATGGCCAAAGAATTTACACTAATTTTAGCTCGATCGGTTAATTTGATGTTTAATACGATCGGTTCAGGTTAAAGTAACTTAATGGTGTGAATGTGTAGATATGTCTACTCAATTACTAATGTCAAATAATTCATCCACTCTTTCCCGGCCTCAAGTCGCCGCGAGCAACCCCGAAATGGCTAGTTCTTCTACCCTATCGACCACTTTTGCCCGCAAAGTAGATTTGGTAAAGTGCCCCTACCAAGCAGATCAGCAAGTTAAGTTCCTGCACTTGCAAGCAGAAATCGAATCCTTGCTGCTGGAAGTGCAAAGCCTCAAACAGCAACGCTCGATCGCTGGCTTGCCGGCTCTAGACCCCATTTCTGGCAGCAACAGCAATTAGCAGACAACAGTCGCTAATGCTAACTGTGCTGCCCCTGTGTTATAAAAACAAAGGTTTTGCTACCCGCAGTATTTTTTGCCCAAAGTGCCTGAAATTCCTAACTGCGGATAGCGATCGCTAGCATTTGCTAAAACGCGCTTGCCTACTGCTCAACTCGTCTGCCACAAGCTGGCAACGAGCTGACATTTTACTGCGCTTTTTTATTGCGCTAATTTGTTAAGCCATCGTCATGGCATACGGAGAATCGAAATCAATTTATGACAGCATCGATCGAAAAACCACTAAATTTGACATCCGCAAGTGACACCTCCAACCTGCGCCTCAAAGATATTCTCAAAACCCTGCCGCGGGAAGTATTCGTCAAAAACCCCCGCAAAGCTTGGACAAAAGTAATCGTCAACGTTTTGCTAGTTGCTGTCGGTTACTTGGGCTTAGCAGTATCGCCTTGGTATCTACTGCCCCTGATGTGGATTTTCACAGGCACCGGATTAACCGGTTTTTTTGTGATCGGCCACGACTGCGGGCACCGGTCATTTGCTAACCGCCGCTGGGTTAACGATTTAGTCGGACATCTCGCATTTTTGCCGTTAATTTTTCCGTTTCACGCATGGCGGCATGGGCACAATTACCACCACAAGCACACCAACAAAATTGGCGAAGATAATGCTTGGCAACCCATGACAGCAGAAGACTACGCTGCTGCTCCCAAGGCTTTACAAATAGCTTATAGTTTAATATTCGGTCGGATGTGGTGGATCGGCTCGATCGCCCACTGGGCAAAAGTGCACTTTATGTGGTGGCGCTTCAAAGGCCAACAGAAACAAGAGCAAGTGCGGTTTTCAGTTTTTGTCGTTTTAATCGGTGCTGCGATCGGATTTCCGATTTTAATTGCAACCACAGGCATTTGGGGATTTGTCAAATTTTGGTTGATGCCCTGGCTGGTTTACCATTTCTGGATGAGCACTTTTACGATCGTTCACCACACAGCACCAGACATTTCATTTAAAGAACCCGAAGAATGGAACGAAGCCCAAGCGCAACTATCGGGAACAGTTCACTGCGATTATCCCCGCTGGGTAGAGTTTCTGTGCCACGACATTAACGTGCACGTTCCCCACCACCTTTCAACTGCTATTCCCTGGTACAATTTGCGCCTCGCCCACAGCAGCTTAAAGGAAAATTGGCAAGATCATCTCTACGAAACAGAATTTTCTTGGTCTTTAATGAAGCGGATTGCCGACAACTGTCACCTATACGATCCGGCTGGCGGCTATCAGACATTGCAAGAATTTAACGCTCAAACCAAGTAAGTTTGAAACGCGATTAATCCCCAAAAAACCCGGCTTGTAAAACACAACCGGGTTTTTCGATATTACAATCCCTAGCCTTTGTAAGGGGAGGAATGCGCGCCCTACTGTCTATATCACAATCCGTACCATTATTAAATCAGTCATTCCCAATCTAAAATCTAAAATCTAAAATCTAAAATCGAATGACTTTCAATCCCAATAACTGTCGCAACGAAAGCGAAGTAGAAAGCAAACTCATTGTCAGCTATCTGCTACCAAAGTTAGGCTATACCCCCGACACTTGGCACCAAGAAATAGCATTTGGGAATATTCGTCTAGACTTCCTCTCATTTGCCACCCAAGTTATCCCCATAGTTGTCGATGCAGACTCGCCGATGAGTGTAGTTATGGAGGCTAAACATCCGAAGGAAAATTTAGACCGCCACCTGCGAAAACTCACTCGCTATTTAACAAGTTTGAGCATCCGCTACGGACTCATAACTAACGGTAAAGAAATTAGAATTTACGAAAGAGTCGCCGATGATATTCAGCTAGTCTTTAAGTGTGCTGGACAAGACCTTGAAAATAGAATTGATGAAATTATCGCTTTAATTGGCAGAGATAGTTTAAATTTTATAAAAAATCCCGATAATCTCAAACTGGAAGATAGTAAAATTAGTTGGGTTAGTCCTGAGTTAGTTAGCGAAGTCCCTGTACAGCCCAACAATCCCGCCACCGCAGAACCTGAGCCCAGTCAAATCTCTGAACCGGAACAAATACCTGAAAATAATCCCGTTAAGCCTCAAGTTAAATCCGATGTAACAGTTCCCCAAAAAACTCAAAATACGATGAAAATCATTGCAGTTTACCATAACAAAGGCGGCGTTGGCAAAACTACAACTGTAGTCAATTTAGCTGCGGCGCTGAGCAAGCAAGGTAAAAGAGTCCTGGTAATAGACTTAGATAGTCAAGCGAATACAACATTTGCGACAGGTTTAGTAAAATTCGAGGATGAAGAACAAGATGATTTGAAAGATAGTAATATTCTTCAAGTTTTGCAATCAGAAGAATTTTTTTCGATCGCAGAAGTAGCTCGCAAGTCTAATTTTTGCCATCCCGAAATAGATGTGATTCCTTCCCACATTGATTTAATGCAATATGAAACGGAACTCAATCAACTAGATTACAGCCGCATGATTTTAATTCAGAAACTAGCAGAAGTACAGGATAAATATGATATTGTACTGATCGATACGCCGCCATCTTTGAATTTTTATGCTAGAGTTGCCCTAATTGCGGCGGATTATTTAATTATTCCTTCTGACTTAAAACCTTTTGCCAATCAAGGACTGATTAATGTCAAGGATTTTATTAAAAAAGTTAATGGATTCAAAAAACAAATTGGCAAGAAACCACTAGAAGTTTTAGGCGTACTCTCTTGCAAAATTTCCACTAATTCTAAATTTGTACAGTACAGTTTGCCCAAGCGGAGGGAGGCAATTCCCAAACGCTACGGCTTTGAAATCATGGACAGCGTAATTTACGAGAGAGATGATTTGGCAAAGTGTGCAGAACAATTTCAAATCGTGGGAAATATGGAAATCGCCGATCCCATTTCAGTGCTAGACTTTAAGCCAGATTCCATCGCCTCCCAAGAATTTGAAATGCTAGCACTCGAAGTTTTGGAAAAAATAGGTAAAAACTAATGAAAAAATTATCTCCGTCACTGGTTGCAGTTAAAAAAATTACATCCGCAGTTCCCCGTTCCAATTTTGCAGAGCCGGATTTGGAGAAACTGGCGCAACTGATTTTAGAATTAGGAGGATTGATCAACCCCATAATTCTCCGCCGCAACGGTATGGATGCCTACGAGATAGTAGACGGAGACTTTGAATACTACGCTGCTGCGAAAGCCAGGGAAATTCACCCTCAAAAAGGCGAGACAATCGGAGCATTTATTCTTGAACCAGAAAATGAAGGACTGCTTTTAGAGCAAGTTCAATCGCTGAGGAAATCAGCCAAAAATGAGAATTTAGTTGAGAACCCAGAAACCGGGTTTTTGTACGAAAATACTTCGTCGCAGCCCGCAGATTCAATAACTAACGCGGTTTCTTTGGTCGAAGTCCCTAATTTAGGTGAAAATGAAACTCCCGAAGATTCATCTAGTTTAGAACAGCGACTAACAAATATTCAAGCCTTGTTTGCAAGTCAAATCAATGAATTAAAAGCCGAGTACGCCCGTGAACAAAAAGTTTTAGCCCAGAGTATACAAGAACTTGAAAACCGAATCTTACAACAAGTACCTCTGTTAGTTGAAGCTGGGTTAGAAAACAGAATTAATGAGTTGAAATCCGAGTCGCCACCCGAAAAACAAGTGGTGGTAGAGAGAATACCAGAATTTGAAAACGTAGCTTCCGAATCAATGTCGGCGTTGGAAGCACTCAATACTTTAGATAAAAATCAACTGTCGGCTAATTTGAAAGATGCTGGCTTGAAGCTTCCAGTAATCCAAATAATACTCAAAGAGCGAGATGTGCGGCCGTTTGTCTCATTTGCAAATGTGGTGGAACGTGTTAAAGGGTTAACCGACAAAACAATGATTAAAATAATTGACAAGTGGCAAAAATACTCATAACTCGCAACTCCTGCAGCAACTGGCAACTTTGACTCAGTGAGTCTCTACTCCAAAAAAAGTAAAGATGAGTAAAGCAGTGTATCATGGGTGTCCCGCAGGCAGTTAAACTCATCACAGTCGCTTTTTTTAGGAATTGCAGTAACTTTTGCCGTAGCACGGGCGAGGGCGGGACGCCATCGCGAGGGATGTCACCCCACGGGAAGCCGCGTAGATATACAGAAATACCTACACACCAGATTTTAATGACAAAAGGGGACTTGTAACAAGATGGATCGATCGTCCGATCAAAACCGAATAGTTGAATATTTGCGGATAAAGCCAATTAGTCACAGTCAGATTTACACTTCCCAAATTGCAGTACCAGAGTTTCATCGGGGCGAAATTCCTCGCGAACGCCGCGAAGCTCTCAGGAGAAGTTTGATCGAGCAAGGCAGCAACTTGATTCCTTTAATTGTACGCCCCACTGAAGCTTACAGCAACGAAGAAGAATATGAAGTAGTCTGCGGCTCAGATTGGTGTATTGTGGCTAAAGAACTCGGCATCGAGCAAATGTGGGCGTGGGTATTTGAAATGACCGACGAGGAGGTAGCTGTTGCTCAAGCCGAAATGGAACATTTAGCTCCGCAACCGACTCAGAAAACTGCACAAATTGAGACTCTACTGCAACAATTTGAGCTATCATTTCAAAAAAAGGTAGACAGTCTAACAAAACAAATAGAACAATCTGTTAAAAAAAATGAAGACCTGCTAAAAAAGCACGTAAATGCTCTAACTGAGCAGAACTTTGAGCGTAACCAAATAGAACAGATTAAGCATTTGCTCGAACAAGTGGAAAAAGCATTTCATGAAAAGGTAGATAAAATGGCTAAAAAAATTGAACAATCGAGCAGCAACCGTCCGCAAACATCGGCTGTTATTTCTGAGGTAAATCTTGAAGGTGCTTTGAGACAGTTGGATGAACTGGAAAAACTGCTGTCAACACAATTAGAACGCACAGTCCAAACAATTAATCAGTTTGTTTCCGACGCCATTGAAAACGTAGAAAATGACCTGAAAAATCAAATTGAAACGCTCCGCCGCCAACTGGGAGCCGCAGCGACTCACTCAGAAATACAGCCCGATGCACCGCCGAAGAAGCAGTCAAAAACGCAGCCAAAGAAGCAGTCGAAAGCACAGCAAAAACCTCAGTTACCGCAGTTGCAGTTGGAGTTGCCGTTTCCGTCCCCGTCCCCAGAGGATGACTACGAAAGTCTTTCGCTGAGACGGTTGAAGGCGATCGGCAAAGACCGGAAAGTGCGGGGCTACGCGCGCATGAAACGACCGGAAATTCTGGCAGCTCTCAGACAAACTGACGGTCAATAAAACGATAATTGCTAATAGTTAAAGACGAATTGTTCGGTGTTCGATCGCGTGTTTCGGCAAAAAGCGCGATCGGGCTTTCAGAATAGTCCTCGGCCGAGATATGAAAAGCTTGCTAAAATAGACACACAACCTCTTACTCCTCACCCAGCAGCCATGTCCGCAACCGCAGAATTAGCTACTACCCAAGAGATACCGGAACAAGAGATAGTAGAACAAGAGATACCGGAAAACTTTATCTTTCCTCCCGGCGATTTAGATAGTGATGAACATTCCGTAGAAACAGAACTGCACCTGCGACAAATAATCCTACTCCTCCAATGCCTAGAATGGCTGTGGCGAGATAGAAACAATTTCTATGCTGCTGGAAATCTCACCATTTATTACTGTTCCAATCAACTTAAATCGAAAGACTTCCGAGGATCAGACTTTTTTGTGGTACTCGGAACTGAACGCAAAACTCGGAAAAGCTGGGTAGTTTGGGATGAAGAGGGAAAGTACCCAAATATTATCATTGAAATCCTGTCTCCCAAAACAGCGGATACAGACAAAAACTTTAAAAAACAACTCTATCAAGATACTTTTCGCACTCACGACTACTTTTGGTTTGACCCAGAAACTTTAGAATTAGCTGGGTTTCATTTACTTGACGGGGAATATCAACCGATCGCACCGAACGAATCCGGGCATCTGCGGAGTCAACAACTCGATTTGAGTTTGGGAATTTGTGGGGGAAAATTGCGTTTCTTTACAGCAGAAGGAGAGCTTGTCCCTACTCCTGAAGAGGTTGCAGAATGCGAGACTCAACGGGCAGAGCAAGAGGCTCAACGAGCCGATCGCCTGGCCGCGAAACTGCGAGAATTAAATATTGACCCCGATACCATTTAGCGATCGCCCTTTGATTCAATTTTCCTGTATTGTAAGCTGGTTTAGGCGATCGCATATCCCGTATGCTGCCGAACGTGATACGGATGAAACCCTAAAACTATCTGGTCTTTAGGCACTCCTAATTCTACAAGTTCTGCGGTAATTCCCGTTTCTATACCATCTTGTTGAATCCAGATTTTGCCGTCGATAATTTCCACATGAACGATACAATCGTGAATTCTTTTAGGCCCTTGCCAGCCATCGTGCATTAGTAAAAAATTGTTTTGTTCGCCGTCAACAATAACGCTGCTTTTAATTTCTCCGTGTCCGTAAGAAATCTGGGCATAACTCTCTAAGATTTTCTGAATAAATAGGCGATATTCATCTAGTCTATCCATCTGACAATTATCTCCTTTGATGAATCAAAAACAATTAATTTTAGTCTTTTTTTTTGCAACAAAAGTTGCCCCAGTGGCTCAGAGAAAATATCTAGATAAACTTCTTCCCGAACAGCCAGATATATATTACGTTCTGGTTCCGAAAGCTCTAGGATATCTTCGTAGACAATATACTGTCCCAGAGCTTCTTCTAAGTCCTTAACGGGTGAAGCACTCAAAAAACTTTTTACTTCTACAGCAATTTTGCGACCTTGCTTTTCGGCAGCCAGTATTTTTTCTGCACCCAAATCGATGAAGAGTGAACGATCGCCAATTTCTAAGGTTAACCGATCGTTTGTTATCGTCCAGCCGTCTTTTTCTAGAGCTGTTCTGACAGTATTGTGGTAGATGTCTTTTGCTGGCATATTCTAAGATGAACCATCAAATGTCAGCCTAATTATAGAATAACACAAGACTTTTGAAAACGGATAACTCATCAATTCAAACTACTTATTGCCGCGTGTATCGGTGCTTCACCCCAATCGGAAAATACTCCGCATCGCCCGTCTCCGTTAATGTCACCACAGGTAACTGATATTCTGGCGGCACATAATTAGCAAATTCGCTGTTTAGCCGCCGCAATTGCGCGAGAATTGAAGATGCGATCGCCTGCTGCATCTCCTCATCGCCCTCCACCCCCGCTGCTAATTCCACAACCACCGATAAAAACCGATTTTGATCCGAATCCTCCTTGACTTGCAGTACAAATTTTCCCGTCACCCATTCCCGAATCTTGGGAACTTCTAAACCTACGGTGACATTTTCCGGGTAAATCTTAGCACCGAAGTAGGAAACGGTAAAGTGCGATCGCCCAAATACATAGACAAATGGCAAGCAGCGAATTCCTCTGGGGAAATCAGAAACTTTCATAGCTGCTGCTTGCTGCAAACTTGCCACAGGGTTAAATCCCCATTCCGCCAAAAAATTGAGCATTGCTTCGTAAGAAATTAAACCGCCATTATCCGAGATGTGATAGCGTATTAGCGGGATGCCGTTGTCGCCCGAAAATAACAACGTGCCGTCATCATTCACTTCAAAAAAGCGGCTTTTCGGATCGTACTGTACCAGCGTTGGCAACCGCGATTCCCCGAATAAATTGCGTGCTGCTTCGGGATTTTTTGCTAAAAAGCGACGGATGCAAATGCTCAGCGGTGTCTCGTTGCCCAAAACGCCCGCATCGGCAGTACCGTAAAGGCTCGCAGAGTTGTAATATAGATTGTCAGAATTAGTGCGATCGCTCACCAAACTCCGCCATTCTTCGCTAAACACTTCCCCCGCAAACACCATCTTAATTCGATATTTTTGCCACTCCACACCCCCAGCAATTCCGCTATCAATCACATCTTTGATAAACGGCGGATATCCCAACAAAACTACTTGCTCAAAATGCTCCCCAAGTTCCTGCACAACTCGGAATATTTCAGTCTTATTATTCCCAGGTGTCACAACTGTAACTGGATAGCCCTTACTCGCTAGATAGCGGCAGCAATTTGCCGTGTACATTCCGCCTACCCAAGTTCCCAACGGAAAGCAAATCACAGCTAAAGTTGAGCGATTGTCGGCGTAAAAACTGTCGTGAAATATTTGTTCAAAACGAGCGGCAATTTGCAACTCATCGCTGATAAAACGTGGCCAAAATGTCGGGTTTCCTGTGGAACCAGATGAAACAGCAATGAAATCGCAAGTTTCTAATTTGCCCTGGTGACACAACTGAGGTAGCGGGTGACAGCGTAAATAATTCTCTTTGGTAATTAGCGGCAATTTTTGGAAGTCTTCAAAGGTTTGAATTGAGGTGGGATTGATGTTATGTTCAGCTAGGAAAGTCTGGTAAGCTGGTACTGTGGCCGCGACTTTTTGAAAAAGCGCCATCGCCCCGGATTCGGCAACTCGATTCTGCTGGTGTTTCAATCGTTCCTCAAGTGGCGCTCTCAAAAACTCTTCAAACGCCCCAATTGCTCGCTGACGCTGTTCTGGCTGCATGATTGGCTCCTTAAAATGGGTATTTTGCACCTCGATCGCTCAAAATTCAATTAGTAGCGCTAACACCCGATCGCACATTGGGCTGGACACTAAAAATTTGAACACATTTTGAGGTCGATCGAAAATATGGCGCAGTAAATAAACTTCCATACCACGAAACCGCTCTTTTCACAATAACCACAGGGGATAGCCAAGCTGCCGATCGACTAATAAACACTGACACACTATGGCAAGATTAATTCAGCGATCGCCCAAAACTCCCAGTCTCAGTCAAGCGTGAAAATCCGACGCAGCAAGTTCCCATGAACAATCCCATCTACCCTGGCATAACTCTCAACAACCATTACCGCATCGTCCGCGAATTGGGACACGGAGGCTTCGGGCGCACCTACCTCGCTGAAGATGCCCACCGATTTAACGAACCCTGCGTTTTAAAAGAATTTGCGCCCCAAGTACATGGAAGTTACGCTTTACAAAAATCCGAGGAACTGTTCGAGCGGGAAGCGGGAGTGCTCTACAAGCTGCAACACAATCAAATCCCGCGCTTCCGCGAACTTTTCCGCGTCAGTATCAGCGATCGAGGCTACCTATTTCTCGTCCAAGACTACGTACCCGGCCAAACCTACCGCTTTCTGCTCGACGCCCGCAAGCGTCAGGGTTTGCGGTTTATAGAAGCAGAAATCAATCAATTGCTGCTGCAGATTTTGCCCCTGCTCGAATACATTCACTCTCTAGGAGTGATTCACCGCGACATCTCCCCGGACAACCTGATTCTGCGGAGTTCTGACGGGATGCCCGTGCTGATCGACTTTGGCGGAGTAAAACAAGTCGCCGCCACCGTAGAGTCTCTTTTCGCTGAGGCTAACGGCACTCTCGCCCCCGCGACTCGCATCGGCAAGCTCGGCTATGCTCCCGTCGAACAGATGCAGATGGGCATCGTCTCTCCCCACAGCGATTTGTACGCTCTGGCGGCCACGGTTTTGGTGTTGCTGACGGGGAAGGAACCGCATCAATTGCTCGACAGCCATACCCTGAATTGGAACTGGCGATCGGAATGTTCTCTGTCTCCGAATTTGTCCCTGGTGCTGGATAAAATGCTTGCTCAGCAGCCGAGCCAGCGTTACTCCTCGGCTCGCGAGGTAATGCTCGCTCTCTCCGGCAATCCGCCTTTACAGCCACCTTTGCCAGCAGCCCCGGATTTTGGGATGACGCAGCCGCCGGATTTCTCGCCGATACCCGTGCCCGCCCCCGCGCCAAAACTGCCGGGAACTCCGGTGCGAATTGCTGCTATTGGCAATCAGCAAAAGATGCCTGCTTGGAAAATGGTTTTGTTCGTGGTGGCGGTGCTCTTAAGCATGGGGGGAGTTGGCTGGTTTGCGGGCAATTCTTTGTTAAATCTGCAATCAAAAGTGCAGAAAGTTCCCCAGCCTCCAAACCCGAAGCAGCAGCAAGAAGATGCTTTGCAAGATCGGTTTGTCAAGCTCAAAATTGACGATCGATTCTATAGCGGTTACGTCAACCTTGTGGACGAGACTTTCTATGCCAAATACCCGGAATTGGGGGGACGATTGTTAAAAGAAGGCGATGACGATCGCCAATGGCGCGAAAGGTGGCAGAAAATCGGCGACGAGTTGCTCGACAAGCTGGAAAATCTCAGCAGCGACGCTAGAGCACGGTTGGGCACTTACGACACCACTGATATCGATCGCTGGAAAACAGAGGTTAACAAGCTGAATTTGAGCAGTCGGGCTTTGTACGATTTGGCTGATGCGAGGTTCTTTTATTGGTTTCCACAACAGCCGCGCGATCGCAATCTCATTGGTTTGCCGATCGGACAAATTTGGCAAGCAATTACCGCCGACGAACTCGAAGCCTTACAAGCTGGAGCAACTGTCGAAAGCGTCGAATTTGACCGCCTATCGAAGAGCAAAAGCCTCACAGGCAATCTCAAACCCGGAGAAGGGAAAGCTTACATTGCCAGGTTGGCTCAAAATCAAACTTTGCGCGTGAATTTGCAAGCACCGCGCAAATCTACGCTACTGTCAATTTATACTCCAGGGCGGACAAAGGGCGCGCGAGCTTTGCTGGAAGATGCAGAAGGGCTGAGTTGGTCGGGATTGCTGGATGATACTGGTTTTTATGAATTTGTGGTAGTTTCTCAAGCATCTGAGCCGATCGCTTACGAGTTGAATCTGACGGCAGAATAACTGCTATTGACAATCAAGCATCCAGGATACAAGCTCCCGGATTCATCCGTCCAGAAATAAAACACCTGTATCCGATAAAGGAGCCCCCGAATTGATCCGTGGGGTCGCCTCTAAAATCTAAAATCTAAAATCTAAAATCTAAAATCGATTGACGCTCTCTATCCACCCAGGCAATAATAAGGTAATACCAATCAGATAAGTTGTCGGGTTCAAACAAAGAATATGCTGAGATTCGCGATCGTAGCTTTAGTGACTTTGGGATTAGTATTGGTGACTGCACTAGGTTTACATCCGGCCAATGCGACAGTCAGCACTCCCGAATTTTATGCTTGGAACTTTGCCTCTGTAGGCAGTAGCGAGCTGGTTTGTAAAAAGACCAGGGTAGTTCCGCGAGACCTGATAATTCCGTCATCATCCATGCACGCTGTCAGTATCACTTCTGCAATTGTAGATGAAAAATTTTGCGCCAATTCCACTAAGCCTGTGAATTAAGGCCGTGGATAATAGGATTTCCGGTTAGAGAACCATAGGAATGAGAATTAAATAACTTCCACTCTTGAAAGTGGGATGGGCGTCCCGCCCGTCCAAAAAAGACGGGCGGGACGCCCATCCCACAATAACAATTAAAATTGTAAGTTATTTAATTCGCGATCCATAGTTAAGTTATCCCTTAGTCGATTTTAGATTTTAGATTTTAGATTTACTTCACAGATGAATCTGGGAGATTGAACCTTAATCTAAAATTTTGATCTCTCCACGACTGTTGTCTGAAAGCAAGTATCTTTGTTTGGATGAATCAGGATGCAGCATCCTGATTCATCCATTGAGAGAAAACTCTAGTTTTTCAGTAAAAACACGGGCTAATTATCAACAATTAACCGGACATCATATAAGTGATAGCCTGAGTAATTTCCGCCATCGGCGCACTGAAACTGTTCGCTAATTTTTTTTATGAGAAATATTGCTAATTTTGTCATAAAAGTTTATCAAAGGAGTCGGGTGCAGCCCTTTTCTGCTGTTGAAAGAGAGCGAGATATTCCCAATTTCGGCAGTTCTTTGATTGTGACTTAAGAACCGAGGGAAAATATTCAGCCATTTGGCTAATCATTTATTGGCTAATTGGCCCAATTACTAATTCCCTAGTTTGAGTATGCTAGAGTTAGTCAGGTTCAGATATATAGTGCCATCTGTTATCTAAGTATCATGCTCAAAATTTTGGTGATTGAAGACGACGAATTAATCCGGGAAACTCTTCTGCAACTCCTGGAATCTCACAGCTACCGGGTCATTGCGGCCGAGAACGGTCGAGTTGGAGTGCAGATGGCACTTTCGGAGATACCGGATTTAATTTTGTGCGATGTGCAGATGCCGGAACTCGACGGTTATGACGTGTTGCGGACTCTGCGGCAAAACTCGCTAGCTGCAACAATTCCATTTATTTTCCTCACGGCTCAAAGTGACAAAACCGATTTTCGTCGCGGGATGGAATTGGGAGCCGACGATTACCTGACAAAGCCGTTTACCAAGGCTGAATTGCTGGGGGCCATTGCTTCTCGCGTCTTGAAACGGCAAACTATTACTCAACCGCTGACAGTCGCGCTTCACCAAGCAGAAGCCAGACTCAAAGATTTAGTTAACGACTCCACCAAGGTTACGACTCTCTCTCCTGAAAAGTTTGCTCTCGAAGCTTTGCTGCGCCACGCTTTGGCACAAGGTGAGTTTCAGGTATATTATCAGCCGCAGGTGAATATTGCGACAGGCCAAGTTATCGGTGCCGAAGCTTTAGTGCGCTGGCAAAATCCCGATCGAGGTATAATTTCTCCCTGCGAATTTATTCCCTTAGCAGAAGAAACAGGTTTAATTATTCAGATTGGCGAGTGGGTACTGCTTTCAGCTTGCGCTCAAGCCGCTAGTTGGCTGGCGGCGGGGTTTTCGCCCTTTACAATATCAGTAAACTTGTCGGCCCGGCAGTTGTCCGACCCGGAACTCAAGGCGCGAATCGTCCAAATATTGGAAACTACAGGTTTAGAGCCTGCTAATTTAGAATTAGAAATGACCGAAAGCGCTTTGGTGGAAAATGCGACAGTAGCAGGCGCTACTTTAAACCAACTAAAAGCTCTAGGAATTCGGATTGCTATTGACGACTTCGGCACCGGTTACGCTACTTTAGGATATCTTAAGCAATTTGCTTTTGACAGTTTAAAGATCGATCGAATTTTCGTCCGTAATGCCAACGAAGATCCTCAAAATGCTGCTATTACTACAGCAGTAATTTTACTGGGTCACAGTTTGAATATGACCGTAATTGCTGAGGGAGTGGAAACAGAAGCAGAACTAGATTTTTTGAAACAACATCAGTGCGATATCATGCAGGGGTATCTGTTCAGTCGCCCCGAACCAGCAGCGATAATTGAAAGTATGTTGGTTGCCGCCCCGAGTTTGTTCGGGCCGCCCTCAGCAGCACCTGGTCGCGTTGTCCCTTTTGTACCTGTGTCCGAACCAGAAAAATCTAAAAACCTTTCAATGTCGCGTCTAGGGATAGTATAAGTGTCACTAAGATTTCTGTTTAATAGGGTAAAATTATTTCTTTTACCTTCTATTTTCTGCAGAAAAGTGGACGCTTCCTCATAAAAATTTGTAGCTTTTGATGATAGGCGAGTCAAAGAAGGAGATTGTTCCCCATATTGCTCTACTGCTTCCCCTTTTATGCGCTAGGCGCCCCTAATCGGACGATTTGAGAAAGTGTGGCGTGTTGAAATTGCGAGCCTTTATCAAGTTGCAGGAGGTAAACTCAATTAAGTTCCTACTTTGGGACTGGCAGTTTCAAAAACTGTCCAACTGGAATTGGTGCAAGCCTGTCATGGAAAGAATATTAGTGGTGGACGACGAAGCAGACTGTCAAACAGTCTTAGCAATGTACCTGGAAAGTCAAGGATATCGGGTGGAATGCGCTAATTCAGGGGTGGAGGCGCTCTCGATTTTTGAAAATGCCCCCCCAGATTTGGTAATTTCAGATGTCATGATGCCGGAAATGGACGGGTTTGAGTTTTGTCGCCGTTTGAGAACTACCCGTTTGGGACAATTAGTCCCCTTTATATTTTTGTCGGGTCAAGGCGAGTTGGAGTCAAAAGTTGAAGGTCATGCGATCGGCGGTGACGATTATCTGGTAAAACCTTTTCAGTCTGAAGAAATCTTAGCCAAGGTAAAAGCGCAGTTAGAGCGCTCTCACCGCATTCACGCCGAAATTGTCCGACTGCTGCAAACTTCTAGCGGTAGGGCGGTGGAACCACAATTTGTGGCAGTATTGCCACCACCTGCACCTTTGCCTTTAACACCAGCCGAAGAAAGAGTTTTTTGGGAGGTTATCCAGGGTTATACTAACAAACAAATTAGCGATCGGCTGTTTATTAGCCCCCGGACTGTGCAAGCTCATTTAGGCAGCATTTTCAGCAAATTACAGTTAGAAAATCGTGCTCAGCTTGTGAGATTTGCCCTAGAAAGAGGATACAAACCACCTCAAACTTAGCTCGGAGTTCAACCTAGGGTGCGCCAGCCAGGGGATTTTAGATTTTAGATTTTAGATTTTAGATTTACTCTACAGATTCATCTGGGAGCTAAAACTAGAGTCTAAAATTTTTCTTCCACATTCAAAACACAATAAGGATAATTAGTTATCACACAAACCCCTGGTCCCAAATTCGTACCCCGGAAGTTTGCCCGTTCCAAATCACCCTGCCGCACATTATTCGCCGCATCAATATTTGTCCCGGCCAACTGAGCCCCAGGAAGCCTAGTATTTGACAAAATAGCATTCTGCAAATTAGTATCCCGCACATCCGCGAAAGACATATCCGCCCCGCTTAAATTCGCGCGATTCAAATTAACTCTAAACAGCAGCGAACGTCTCAAATCGGCATTAGACAAATTAGCTTGCAGCAGATAAGCTTCGCCCAGATTCGCATTAAAAAGTTTAGCTCCGCGCAAATCCGCACTCGTCAGATTCGCTCGCCCCAAAAAAGCATTAGACAAATCCGCATTTCGCAGATTAGCACCATTCAATTCAGCCCCGTACATCTCCGCATTAACTAAGTTAGCATTTGCCAAATTAGCATCACTTAAATCCGCTTCCAGCAAATTAGCTTCATAGAGATTTGCTCCGCTTAAATCCGCTCCTCTTAAATTAGCTCTGTACAAGCTAGCCTTGAACAAATCAGCATTTCTCAAGTCACAGCCTTCGCACTCTTTAGTTTCCAGCAATTGCCTAACATGATCGGGATTTTGAGCTTGAACGGGAGCTGCCAGCCCAAACAAAGCTAAACTTGCCGCTACAGTTGCCAAGAGTTTAAGTTTCACAAACAAACCTCACTGCTACTTCAAACAAATTATACTAGCAAACTATAGACTTAAAACCGATATCCTTCTCTCTTTTCTCTTCCTCTGCGTTCTCTGCGCCCTCTGCGGTAAATATTCAAAAAAATGATTCGCAGCCAAAGATATAGACCTGCTTCCAGCAAGGCGGGCAAAGCCCGCCCTACTTAACTTAATTAAGCTTCATCTAAAGCAGCAACACCAGGCAATTCCTTACCTTCGAGCAGCTCCAAACTAGCACCGCCACCAGTAGAAATGTGGCTCATTTGTTCGCCTAAATTCAACTGTTCCACAGCCGCCACCGAGTCACCACCACCGATAATTGTGGTAGTACCAGTTTTAGTAAGTCCAGCCAAAGAATGAGCAATACCTTCAGTTCCCACAGCAAACTTCTCCATCTCAAACACGCCCATCGGCCCGTTCCAGATGACAGTTTTGCAATCGGCCAAAGCATCTTGGAAAGTTTTTACTGAATCCGGGCCGATATCCAAACCCATCCAACCGTCAGGGATGCTTTCAACAGGGACAGTTTGAGTGTTAGCATCAGCAGCAAACTTGTCAGCAACTACCACATCAGTAGGTAACAGAAAAGCAACTCCCCGTTCCTTCGCCTTAGCTTCCAAAGACTTAGCCAGTTCAAGCTTGTCATCTTCCACCAAAGACTTGCCCACGTTCAAGCCGCGAGCTTTGTAGAAGGTGAAAACCATGCCACCGCCCAACAGCAGTTTGTCGCACTTTTCGAGCAGTTTTTCAATGACTCCAATCTTGCTGGAAACCTTAGAACCGCCGATTATAGCAGCCAAAGGACGCTGAGGATTGTCGATCGCACTGCCGAGATATTGCAGTTCCTTCTCCATCAAAAACCCAGCCACAGAAGGACTCAGATACTTAGTAACGCCCTCAGTAGAAGCGTGAGCCCGGTGAGCAGTACCAAAAGCATCATTGACATACAAATCGGCCACAGAAGCTAACTTCTTAGCAAATTCTGGGTCGTTTGCCTCCTCCTCTGGGTAGAAGCGGACATTTTCCAGCAACAGCACATCGCCATCTTGCATCGCGGCGACTGTAGCAGCGACTTCATCACCGATGCAGTCGTCAGTCTTTTTGACCTCTTTGCCCAACAATTCCGACAGGCGCACAGCAACCGGCGTCAAGCGCAACTTCTCCGTCACACCCTTGGGACGGCCGAAGTGGCTGCACAAAATCACCTTAGCGCCCTTGGACGCTAAATCTTGAATTGTCGGCAGAGCCGCCCGGATGCGAGTATCATCGGTGATATTGCCGTTGTCGAGCGGCACGTTAAAGTCCGCCCGCACCAATACCCGTTTGCCCGATAAGTCCGATGCCGATAAATTTGCTACAGTTTTTTTTGTCACAGGATTAACCTCCTAATATGTGTGTTTTTGTCGAATTCCGTTGAAATGGCGGCACTGGTAACTTGCACCCCGGCCTCGGACGCATTCAACCGCGCCCGTACAAAAAACGGAAGATGGAACAAACGGCACTGATTGGCTTAACCTAAACATTTTATCGGAGTCCGTGTCCCGGAGATGTGCAGTATGTTCAAGACAGTCTTATTTCCTGTAGATCAAAGCCGAGAAGCCCGCGAAGCTGCCGAAAAGGTTGTCAATATTGTGAAAACCTACGGTGCTCGTTTAGTTATTCTGTCGGTAGTCGAACCCCCCGCCGAGGAGGGCGACGCCCCACCGTCAGAGGTGATGACTTCCCCCGAAGCAGTCGCCAAACTTCTTTCTGAGGCCCAATCGATGTTTTCCCAGCAGGGAATTGAAGCTGAAATCATCGAACGGGAAGGCAAACCTGCTTTCACGATTTGCGATGTGGCTGACGAAATTGGGGCCGATTTGATTGTGATGGGCTGTCGGGGGATGGGTTTAACCGATGATGGGGCGTCTGACAGCGTTACCAATCGGGTGATCAATCTGTCTCCTTGTGCAGTTTTGATTGTGCCTTAGTTATTAGTCATTAGTTATTAGTCATTAGTTATTAGTCATTAGTCACGTGTTATATCGTGTCCGACTAAATAAACCTAGATTCTGTAGGGGCGGGTTCACCCGTATCTATTATGTAAATCCAGGGTATGCGTAAACCCGCCCTGACACAGCGACTAATGGCTAATGACTGGTGGCTAATGGCTGCTGACTAATGACTGGTGGCTAATGACTGCTGACTAATGACTGCTGACTAATGACTGCTGACTAATGACTAATAACTAATAACTAATGAAAATTCACTGGTATCCCGGTCACATTGCGAAAGCTGAACGGGCATTAAAAGAACAGCTAAAGCGGGTAGATGTGGTACTCGAAGTCCGAGATGCCCGCATTCCCTTGGCTACTTATCACCCCCAAATGCCGAGTTGGGTGGGCGGCAAGCCGCGAGTATTGGTCGTCAACCGCATGGATATGATTACGCCTCGATCGCGCGAGGCGTGGGAAACATGGTTTGAGTCCCAGGGGGAAACTGCATATTTTACTAATGCCGAGCACGGTCACGGAGTACATGATGTGGCGGATGCGGTGCAGAATGCTGGGGTGCAGCTAAATCAAAGAAGGTTCGATCGAGGTATGCTGCCCCGTCCAGTCAGGGCAGTGGTAATGGGATTTCCCAATGTCGGAAAATCGGCTTTAATTAATCGGTTGTTAGGGAAGAGAGTGGTGGACAGTGCCCGCAGAGCTGGAGTAACTAAATCGCTGCGATGGATTCGCATTTCTGACGAAATTGAATTATTAGACGCCCCCGGAGTGATCCCAACCCGAATTAACAATCAAGAAAATGCCATAAAATTAGCTATTTGCGAAGATATTGGCGAAGCAGCTTACGACAATCAGGTAGTAGCAGCAGCGATGGTAGATTTGCTCCAAGGGCTGGAGGCGACTGATGACACGTTGATATCACTATCTGGTTTCAAATCCAGGTATAAATTAGATGCAGCCTCTAGTAATGGTGAAGATTATCTGCACGAGGTAGCAAAAGACAGGTATAAAGGAGATGTCGAACGAACGGCGCGGCAGATGTTAAACGATTTTAGAACTGGTGTTTTAGGTCAACTTACTTTGGAGTTGCCGCCTGCTCGATCGGACTCATAACCTACAACTAATCAGAAATGGTATTAAATAGGGATTTGCTGACGGTGATAATTTGAACTTCGTCTCCTATATGTAATATTTTTTCTGCTGGTTGAGGTGCGAGCCGCGTGTTAACTATCAGCCGACTAAAGTGATTTAAATGCCCTTTTTTTACCAAGTCAGGCATAATTTCCTTCTGCTTGGCTGTTAGTATATTTTTAAAATTTAGATCGCTTGCTTGCGCCGCATAATTTTGCGTAGATAGGATACAGGGATGACCGGGATTAATAGCTTCAAATATTACAGTCCCTATTTTAAACCTCACAATTTCATCGGCTTGTGGTAAAAGTTGGTCTTCCCAAAAAGCCGGGACATCTCCTATTTCAATATTAGCTCGCAAGCGATGGCGCATCTCGTTAACGCAAACTCTCGGAAACCAAGATGCAACTTCGGCAATTGTTTCGGTACTGATAATGCTTGGCCCTGGTGCAGCGGTATTGTCTGGAAAACCTGTCAGCAAGTTTTCAATTAATTTGACAGGGAAACCGAAGTAGTTGCTCAACCAACATTCTATTGCCAAGCGTTCTCTATCTACATGAAAAAATATTTCTTGTTCGGTGCCTTGAATTTTCAGACCGGCAATTCTTTTTTTGAGGTCAAAAGATAAGCGTAGAAAACGGACTCCGCTGTTGTGCTTAGTGTTAACCAATTCTCCTGCTGCATCGCAGATTGCAAAAGAGCGATCGCCTTCTAGAGCTCCGCTGGCTAGAATAGTTGCTTGACTGACTGCTATGCCGTCAAGGGACTTTACCGGATAGATATGAATGCTGGCGACGTAGGACATTTCGATCCATTGATAAATAATTGTCGTTTTAGATACATTCTAGCATCCCTGTCCGCAGAAGGATGACTGCCGTTGACTTTACTAAATAAAATAGGAATGAAATAAAAATGGGCTACTTTTTTGAAGTTTATATTGTGCCGGAGCAGCTTGTAAAGAAAAATCAAAGAAGTCTGGCTGAGCTTGTGGTATATCTTAGGGTATAAATAGAAAAAATTGAACCGAGTTACAAACAATGAATGAAAGCGAAAGTAGAAGCATGATTTCGCGACGGAATTTAATGCTGAGGGCTGGTGCAGGGATGCTGGCGGCCAGCTTGGCACCTGCGTTTTTACAAGCCGAAGCAGCAAAGGCAGAGGCAATCTCTGACCTTACTCCTACTGACATTACTCCTAACAGTGCTCTTAAGAAATTAATGGAGGGTAATGAACGCTACATTGAGCAAAAACGGACATTTCCCGACCAAGCTCGATCGCGAGTTGTAGAAGTAGCACAGGGTCAACATCCGTTTGCAACCATCCTGGCTTGTTCTGATTCGCGCGTTGCTCCCGAAATTATTTTCGACCAAGGATTAGGCGACTTATTTGATATTCGAGTTGCTGGAAATTTTCTCGACGATGTGGTTCTCGGGAATATAGAATATGCCACCTTAGAATTAGGCGTGCCACTATTAGTAATTCTGGGTCACGAACGCTGCGGTGCTGTCAAAGCAGCTTTAGATGGTAAAGCTGTGCCGGGTCACATTAGCACTTTGGTGGCGGCGATTAAACCTGCAGTTGATTCGACCAAAGGTCAAACAGGCGATGCCTGGGATAACGCAGTCAGAGCTAACGTGAAAATGAATGTAAATAAGTTACAATCCTCGTCGCCTATTTTAGCGGAAGCAGTCAAAGCGGGCAAGCTTAAAGTTGTTGGGGGCCGCTACGATTTGGATAGCGGCAAAGTAGAGATAATTTCTTGATTTTGCTGGTAATTGTTACAGTTTGTAGGGGTAATGCCCCCGTGCTTACCCCGTCCGGTTCGAGGGGCAACCGGGCGTGGGATTGCCCCTACAAATTATTTGGTAAGGAATGAGAATTAAATAACTTCCACTCTTGAAAGTGGGATGGGCGTCCCGCCCGTCCTTTTTGGACGGGCGGG